>CAUJEQ010000079.1 GCA_963169135.1 Chloroflexota bacterium | reverse complement strand
GCCGCGTCGATTTCGGTGGTCAGGCGAACGCGCTCGGCTTCCTGGCGAGCAAGCACGGCGGGCGGTGAGTGGCCTTCGGGGATGTCCAGGTAGGCGGCGACCATGCGGAGGACGGGTTCGTGGTCCCAGCGCCAGGTGCGGGCGGCGGCCTCCATCTCGTTCACGCCGCGGTGGCCGTGGCGCTCGATGAAGGCGTGAAAACGGGTGCGCCAGGCGCTCGGGAGTGACGGGTCAAGCGGGTCGAAGCCGGGCGAGTGGATGCGTGCCGCCAGGTCTTCGGCAAGGCAGATGCGGGAAAGTCCCCAGAGGTCGATGCCAATCTGGGCGCTTTCGACACCCTGGAGACCGGTGAAGAGGAGCGGCGCCTGGCCCTCGGTATCATCGCCAAGGACCGGCCGGGCGAGTTCGGTGATGCCGTCGAAGCCGGTGCCCGCGATACCGGTGACGCGCAGATGCACCCGCGCGACCCTGGCGCCGAAGCGCGCCAGTCGCTGCCGCCACTGCTCCATTTCCTCGTTGGAGAGGGAGGAGCTGTCCAGGGCGCGGACGCGGCGCTCCATCGCGAGGGTCGCCTGCTCGGCGCGCTCGGCCTGGCGGTCGATGCGGAGGAACATCTTGAGCATGCGGGGCGTGCTGAGTGTGCGGTGCTTCCAGGTCTTCCAGCGCGGGAGTTTGTTCTTCCATCCGTCCTCGATGGCGCCGCCCAGGTAGCGCTTCTCGAGCGCGTCGTCGCGCATGCCGATCACGCGCGACGCAACAAGCCGGGCGGCCTCCATATTGAGGAAAGCACGGTTGTAAAAGGCACCCATGAAGAGCGGATGCTCATCCTTCGCGAGCAGGCCGAGTTCGTGGTAGTCCTCGGTATAGGCGAGAGGGACCGTCTCTTGAAAGGTTGTGATGGTGAGCGGGGTCAAGAGCCCGGGCAGGATCTCCTGGACGTTAGCGCTCGTCCAGAGGTCAGCATCGCTGGTTTCAGTATCGAACTCGCTCCGCCAGCCGCCGGAATCGCCATTGGCAGCGCCAGCGACCGTGATGGGCCGGGATTGGAGCAGCCAGAGCTTGCGCTCGTGGTCGACGGCGAACTCGATGTCCTGGGGTGACTCAAAGAGGTCGGCGGCCCGAATGACGGCTCGCGTGACGCCCAGGACTTCGAGGTCTGCGAGGGCGGCGGGCTCGTCCGTGCGTTCGGTGATCTGGAGGGAGTCGCGGTTGACGACGAAGCGCTGGCCCTCGGCCTGGCCGCTGACAAGCGCGTCCCCGAGGCCCGCGACCACCTCGACGATGACGCGTGAAGGGTCGCCGGTGACGGGGTCGAGGCTGAAGGCGACGCCGGCCGCCTCGGCTTCGACCTGCTTCTGGACGACGATGGCCATCGCGGGTTCGCCGGTTTTGCCGGCCCGGGCACGGTAGGCGCGTGCCTCCTCCGTGTCCAGCGAGGCCAGGCAGGACTCGACCGCGGCGAGGAACTGTTCGTGCCCGACCACTCCGAGGACGGTTTGATACTGGCCGGCGAACGAGGCCGTTTCGCTGTCTTCATCTACGGCCGACGAGCGGACCGCCACCGGCTGGTGCCCGGGTACCAGGGCGTCGAGCCGCTCGAGGAGGTCGCGCCGGAGCGCCTTCGGCCACTTCTCGGGGGCACCCTTGAGGCGTGCGGCAACTTCGACCGGTATCACGTACCCGGGAGGCACATCGAAGGACGCGCGAGTGAGGGCGCCAAGGCTCGCAGCCTTTCCGCCGTAACGGGCGCGGTTGGTGGGGTCGAGGCCTTTCAGCCAGGGGAGGTGAGTCATTCGAGGGCCCGCCCGGTGGAGGTAGTGCAGCTTAGGGTAAGCACGAAGAAGCGTTTGACAAATCAGAACAAACGTTCTAATTTACCGGGAATAACACAAGCGAGCCGCCCACCATGCGCCTGATATGCCTCATCCTTCCCCGCCTCGGAATCCAACTCGCGCGCCGCCTGGATCCGGCCCTTGCCGGGCGTCCGACCGTGTTGCTCGCGGGCGATGGCGAGGCCGCCCTGGTGTCCGTCGCATCGGTCGAAGCCACAGCAGCGGGCGTGGAGCCTGGGATGACCGCGAGTGAGGCGCGGGAACGTTGCCCGGCGGTAGCGGTCGTGCGCGACAACGCGGGCGAGTGCCTGGACGAATTGGAAGGCATCTCCTCCATCTTGCGGGCGAGGGCGACAACCGATGTCGCGATTGTGTCGCGGAATGCCGTCATCGCGTCACTTGCCGGCCTCGAAGACCGGTTCGCCAACGAGGAGGCGGCCGCGGGCGCACTGGCTCGCCTGGCCCGTTCGTGGACGGGGCTCGACGTGCGCGCGGGCGTCGCCGGGACGGTAGAAGGGGCGATGGCAGCCGCGCGCACGGCCCGCCGGTTCCCTGTCGTCTGTCCCTCTTCAGATCCCTGCCAGGCGCTGCCCATGTTTTCCGGCCACGTTGCCGGAAGCGTGAGCTGGGGCGTGGAGGCAAGCATGGGGGAGGCCGGTGCGAAGCTCGAGACGTTGCTCGCGAAGCTCGAGACCGCTGTCGAGGTGCATGGCCTGAGTTTTCGCGAGGTCACCATCGAGGTGGTGCGGCCGTCCGGGTCCCTGGTCTACCGGCTGCGCAGCGGAACTCCGCTCCACGGCGCGGCTGAGGCACGGGAGCTGATACTCGACCGCCTGGGGACAGGGGCCCTGTCGGGGACGACCGGGATCCAAGTCGCACTGGGACGCATAGGGCCGTCGGTGCGGGTCGAACCCCGGCGGCCGGCGGTCGCGAACGTGCACACGCTCGCGGGGCCCGCGGTGCCGGTGCAACGCCAACTGCAGCTCGCGAGCTAGCCGCAGTTCACTCGACTTTGACAGTGACCTCGAAGGTCTCTTCAGGTGCCACGCCCGTCTCAAACGAGCGCGCGTAGGCCATGGAGAGCTTGGATGAGCCGGTTTTGATGGCCTTGAACGTGAAGACCTCGGTGCCCGGGGCGCCAACGACCGGGGTCGTCGAGCCCGGCGGCACGTAGGTGGGCTCCCCATCGAGCTCCAGGTTCGTCGGCTCGGTGGCGACGACGGCCCATGAGTAACCGGTACTGGGGTTGGACGCCAGGGCGACGATGACATTGCCGTCCAGCGCAACCGTAACCGTCTTGCCGTTGTCCGCTTTTGTAAGCTGGACTTCGCTCGGGGCATCTCCGCCGCCGTCGTCGTCATCATCGCCACACGCCCCCGTCGAGAGCGAGAGTGCGAGCAGCCCGGCGAGGGCCGCGGGAAACAGCCATGTACGTTTTCGAGTCATGTGACGACCTCCATTGCGGCCATGGTGCACAGGATGGCGCGCGGCGCGACACGGCGAGGTGGCCCGATTCGAGGGGCCGCTCGTCCCATTGACTACCGCGCGGAGTACCATCCCGGGCATGGCGATATGGTCATGTCCCGCCTGCGGCCGTGAGTTCTGGAAGCGCCAGGCGCATGTCTGTGCGCCCGCACTGTCGGTCGATGCGTACTTCTCCGGGCGCCCGGCGGTGGAGCGGGAGATCTTCGAGGCCGTGCGGGAACATATCGAGTCGCTCGGGCCTGTTATCGTCGAGCCGGTGGGCGTGGGCATCCTCTTCAAGGGGAAAAGGACGTTTGTCGAGTTACGACCGAAGACGAAGTGGGTCGCGCTCAGCTTCGGGTTGAACCGCCGTGCCGAACACGCGCGTATCACGCGGACGACGAAGACGGACACGGCTCGCACGTACCACGGCGTGCGGCTCACGAGCGCGGCCGACATCGACGATGCGGTCCGGGAATGGCTTACGGAGAGCTACGTCGAGTTGGCCCGGTAGGCACAGACGGCGCGGGTGCCTGTGGTGTCGCCCTTGCTACACTGAGTTGCCACGGCAACAGCCGTGGCCATTTACTCTTCCGAGGCACAACGATGACTACGCAGACACCCGGCTCGGTCCTACCCCCCGCCTACGAGCCGGCGAGCGTAGAGAGCCGCGTCTACGAGATGTGGGAAACGGCCGGGCACTTCCAGCCCCGGATCGACTTCGACCGCGAACCGTACACCATCGTCATGCCCCCGCCGAATGTGACCGGGGAGTTGCATCTCGGCCACGGGCTGGAGGACGCCATCACGGACGTGCTGGTGCGCTGGCACCGGATGCAGGGCGATCCGACGCTCTGGCTGCCGGGCGAGGACCATGCGGGGATCGCGACCCAGAACGTGATCGAGAAGGAGCTCGCGAAAGAAGGGCTGACCCGGCACGACCTCGGCCGCGAGGCGTTCGTGGAGCGCACCTGGATGTGGGTGCGAAAGTACCGCAGCCGGATCGCAGACCAACACCGTAAGCTCGGTGCGAGCGCCGACTGGACGCGTGACGTGTTCACGCTCGATCCGGGCATCGTGAAGGCAGTGCGGACGACCTTCGTGAACCTCTACAACCACGGGCTCATCTACAAGGGCCTGCGAATGATCAACTGGTGTCCGCGCTGCGAGACGGCATTGAGCGACCTGGAAGTCGACTACGTCGACGTGCAGTCGAAGCTGTACTACGTGCGCTACCCGGTGATGGGCGAGGGCGGGATGCCCCTGCCGGCGTCCGTGACGGTCGCGACGACGCGTCCGGAGACGATGGTCGCGGATACAGGAGTGGCAGTGAACCCGGGGGACGAGCGCTACGAAGAGGTCATTGGCCGGATGTTGCTGCTGCCGATTATTGGGCGCGACATCCCGATTGTGACGGACGAGCACGTCAAGCCTGAGTTCGGCACGGGTGCCGTGAAGGTGACTCCCGGCCACGACCCGAACGACTGGGAGATTGGCCAGCGGCACGACCTGCCGGTGATCATCGCGATCGACCCGAAGGGGAACATGAACGACGAGGCAGGGCCGTACTCCGGGATGAGCGCGGAGGACGCGCGCGCCGCGATCCTGCGGGACCTGGAGGACGAGGGCTTCCTCGACCACGTGGAGGAATACACCCACAGCGTGGGACACTGCAGCCGTTGCAAGACGGTGCTCCAGCCGCTGCCGAGCGAGCAATGGTGGATGGCGGTGAACAAGGAGTACGAGCCGGGGCACTCGCTGGCGGGCGACGCGATCACTGCGGTGACCGAAAGGCGGATCTCCATCGTGCCGCAGCGGTTCGAGAAGGTGTACCTGAACTGGATGGAGAACATCCGCGACTGGTGCATCAGCCGGCAGCTCTGGTGGGGGCACCAGATCCCCGTCTGGTACTGCGAGAACCGCCATATGGTCTGCCAGGTGGAGGACCCGGACGCGTGCCCGGAATGCGGCGGAGCGCTGACGCAGGACGAGGACGTGCTCGACACGTGGTTTTCGTCGGGGCTGGCGCCGCACGCGGACCTGGGCTGGCCGGACGAGACCGAGGATCTGCGCTACTTCTACCCGACCGCCGACATGCAGATGGGCTACGACATCATGTTCTTCTGGTGCGCCCGGATGATCATGTTCGGGCTGTACAACATGCGCGAGCGTGGGCCGGAGGGGGCCGTGCCGTTCCGGAATGTGCTGTTCCACGGGCTCATCCGGGATGCGAACGGCGAGAAGATGACGAAGTCGCGCGGGAACGTGGTCGACCCGCTGATCGTGGCCTCGACGTACGGGGCGGACGCGTTCCGGTTCGCGGTGCTGACCGGAGCGACGCTCGGGGCGGACCAGAAGTACAGCGACGAGCGGCTGGCGGCGGCGCGAAATTTCGCGAACAAGCTGTGGAACTCGGCGCGGTTCGTGCTGATGAAGGTGGGACCGCGGGAGATCAAGCGGCCGCACTACCTGGACCGGGACACGCTGGCGGTTGAGGACCGCTGGATCATGTCGCGGCTGGAACAGCTGACCAGCGATGCGGACTCGCTGCTGAAGGCATACCAGCTGGGCGAATGCGCCCGGCAGATCGAGGACTTCCTGCGCGGGGAGTTTTGCGACTGGTACATCGAGATGGTGAAGCCGCGGCTGCTGGCGGGGGACGAACGGCCGCTGCAGGTGCTCGTGCACGTACTCGACCACGGTTTGCGGCTGCTGCACCCGTTCATGCCGTTCGTGACGGAGGAGCTGTGGCAGGCGTTGCGTCCGCAGATCGACGATGACATGCCGTCGCAGCTGATCGTCGCCTGGTTCCCGAAGAGCGGGGCGAACTGGAAGGACGCGGCTGCCGAGCAG
>CAUJEQ010000078.1 GCA_963169135.1 Chloroflexota bacterium | reverse complement strand
AATGCCGGTGATGCGCGAGCGCGTCCCACCGGCCAACCGGGGACAACTGCGCTGGTGGTGATGGCAATGCTGAAGCACGTCAGTACTGACGCGTCCCGGATTGGGGCCCCGTCCCTCATCCCACCCCGGAGAGTGCCGACCGCCACTTGGAGCGGCAACCATTCACTCGCACGATATCCCCGATGCGTATCCTCTCTGCCCTCCGCTCCTACCAGGCCCGCGTGCTCCGTTCGCTCTACGGGCAGCTCCCGGCGAGCCCAGGTGTCCAGTTCACCGTGATGTTCCCCCGCCAGTCTGGCAAGAACGAAGTCTCCGCGGCCCTGGTGGCCTGCCTCATGCAGCACTACGCCAAGCGCGAGGGCACCATCATCGTCTGCGCCCCTACCCTCTATCCCCAGGGCCGCATCAGCCTGGAACGCACCCGCACCGGTCTCATCCGCTTCGCCCGCCGCTGGAGCATCCCCCTCGCCGCCGAGGACAACGTCATCCGGAGCGGCGGCGTCACCACCACCTTCCTCAGCGCTTCTCCCGAAGCCCACGTCGCCGGCCACACCGCCTCCTTCGCCCTCATCGCCGACGAAGCCCAGGACATCGACCCGGACTGGTTCGACCGCCAGTTCCGTCCCATGGCCGCCTCGACCGGTGCGCCCACGGTGCTCTTCGGCACCCCGTGGGATGGCTCGACCCTCCTTGAACGGGCCGTCGAGGCCAACCGCGCCCGCGACGACAACCAGCCGGGAGAGCCCTACTCGGACTTCGATCCCTGGCACCACCAGGTCAGCTGGCAGGAGGTCGCCGGCATATCCGACCTCTACGGACGCTACGTCGACGGCGAGCGCGCCCGCCTCGGCGCCAGCAACCCGCTCTTCCTCAGCCAGTACGAGCTTGTCGCCTCCCGCGAAGCCGCCAGCCTGTTCGACGACGGGCAACTCGCGGCCCTCCGCGGCAGCCACGACGCCCTGTGGGGCCCACGACCCGGCGAGCGTTACGTGGGCGGGCTCGACTTCGGCGGCGCCGGGGCCGACGCCGACGCGACCGTCCTCACCATTGCCCGCATCGAGAGCAACCGCTGCGAGGTCGTCGCCTGGCGGTCATGGCGGAGCGCCCCGTTCCAGACCATTGCGGCGGAGATAGCGGCGACCGTCAGTGCCTGGGGCCTCGAACGCCTCGTCGCCGATGAGACGGGCCTCGGCGCGCCGCTGGTCGCCCAGCTCCAGCAGATCCTCGGACGGACCGTCGTTGGGCTCGTCTTCACCGCCGCCTCGAAGTCCGAACTCGGGTGGGCGCTGATCGGAGCGGCAGGTTCGGGCCGGCTCGCACTCCCGGCCGCCGACGGTTCGCCAGACTGGCGCCGCGCCTGGGACGAGCTCCACGCTTGCCGCCGCCAGCTCCGCCCCGGTGGGCAGGTCGCGTGGAGCGCGCCACCCGGCCGCCACGATGATTACGTCGCCAGCCTGGCCCTCTGCGTCCGCGCCGCCGAGATCGCCGGCCTGCCGCGCCTCGCCCGCGGACGCACCAGGAACTAGGGAAGGGCGAAGTGCGAGGTGCGAAGTGCGAGGTGCGAGATGCGAAGTGCGAAGTGCTGCGCCAGGCCACCCGCCGCCCACCCCGGCGAACTGCGAACCTCGAAACTCGAACTTCGCATCAGCCAATCGTGCATCGTGAATCGGGCCGGAGGGCTGCTGCGGGGTTAGGGCACCATTTCCTTGGTTGCGCCCGGGTTCACCACCGAGATCGACCCGCCCCACATGCACTGCAGCCTGCTCGAATTGTTGAGCACATTGAACGCCCCGCACTTCACCGTAGGCGAGCCGGGCGTCCATGGCGCTGCTGTCGCGGGGATGCAGGCTGCCGGCGTGGGCGTACCCAGGGCAGCCGCCGTCGCCGCGATCACGGTCGGGTTCGCCGGCGCGTTGCACATCGGGAAGGGCGGGATGTTCGCGAACGGCGCGAAGTCCATCACGGTCGCAACCAGCTTCCCCTCCATCATCACCGGGGGGCCTTTGGGGATGACCATGAGGTTTCCCGGCCCGAGGCCGTTCGTGCACATGATCTGGGCGCCCATGAGTACCGGAAATCCCATAGCGCGCAGCCTAGCGTCCTCAGAGGAAGGAGAAAAGAGCAACGGGGTAAAGACTTCCCGGGCTCGCCCGGCCGCAAACGCGCGGATGGCACCGGCACAGGGAGGGTGAGCCTTACGCCTTACGGCGGGATGCGGCACCCTGAACCGGATGCCCCGCCCTCGTCGTAGTCCTCTTTCGCTGGCGTTGCTGGTAATGGTGCTGGCCGGCGCGGTGATCTTCGTGTCGGGAGCGTGTGGCGGCGGGGGCGGTCCGAGCGACGTGACGGTGCGGCTGGCGACGCCCGCAGGGCCGACGGCGACGCCGACGTTACTGCCGGGCGAGACGGTGACCGCGCTGGAGCCGCCGGAGCTCGTGCTTTCGACGTTCGAGGTATACCAGGCGGGCACGATCCTGGTCTCGGTCACGGGGGATATCCGCGGGGGCCAGGTGACGTTCCTTGGGCGGAAATTCCCGCTGACGCCGGGGTCGCAGAGCCAGTATTCGTTCGTGCCGGTCGACACGGACGACCCGCCGGGCGAGTACGTGTTGAAGGTCGACGTGACTCTGCCAACGGGGACGAAGGGGACGTTGCAGGAGACGATCACGGTGCTCGCAACGGAGTGGACGACGGACTACCTGGAGTTCACACCCGAGCAGGTGACCGAGTACCTGGACCCGGCGGTGGTCGCTGAAGAGGCGGCGACGCTGAAGAGCCTCTACACGAAGGTGACTCCGGAGAAGCTGTGGGACGGATTCTGGCAACTGCCGGTGGCGGGGGCGCTGACGTCCCGGTACGGCGAGCAGCGGTCGATCAACGGGTCGGAACCTTCAGGGCACCATGGGGGGACGGACTTTGGCGCGCTGGAGGGGACGCCGGTAACAGCGACGAATTCTGGCAGGGTGGTGTTGGCGCGCCAGTTGAAGGTGCGGGGGAACATGGTGGTGATCGACCACGGCGGCGGGCTGTATTCCGGGTACGGGCACCTGAGCGCCATCGAGGTAGCCGAGGGCGACGCGGTGGAGGCGGGGCAGCAGATCGGGCTGGTGGGGAACACCGGGCTTTCGACGGGGGCGCACCTGCACTGGGAGATGGCTTCGAACGGGATCCTCTTGGATGGAGTGCGGTTCACGGACGGGACGAACGGGTTCTAGGGGTAGCAGCGGAGGGGCGGGCTGCGGCATACTCCATCGCCCATGCGCCAACGCCCGATGATCCCCCGCCAGCCCTTGCTCTTCCAGCCGGCCGAATCGCAGACCGGGTTCAACTTCCAAACGGTGGTGGATGAGGCGCGGGCGGTATGGTTCCCGGAAATCACGGATGAGATCGAGGTGCGGATCGCGGCGGCCGGGCCGGTGGCGTTCATCTGCCGGCACCTGATGGGGCGGGACAGCCACGTGATCGCTTTCCATCCGGTGTTGAACCGGCCGGGGACGCCGATTGAGCTGGTCCGCTTTATCGCCAAGCACGAATTGACCCACATCATTCGGCCACCCAGATGGGACGGGGACTGGTACCTGGAACATCCGCCGGAATTCTGGCAGCGGGAGTTCCAGGTGGCGCCTGAGCGTTTCGCATGCTGGGCGTGGACCTACTGCAACCTCTCGCGTTGCCTTCGGGAGGGCCGCGACGGCTTGAGCGTGGTGCGGACGTGGCGGCGGCGGATGGCCGGCATCGAGCCCGGGCCGTACATGCCCCATCTGCCATTCGACGATGTGCCGTGGGGCGTGCTCTGCCCGGAGGGCGGAGCGCAGTTGCGGCTGCCGCCGGTGTGGGCCTGGCGACCGCAGGCGATAGTCTCCCGCTGAACCAGTAACAGGGCGGTGACCGGAGTCGCGGGCGGCGGTACTCTCGTGACGATGCGCCTGTGGCTTGAAGTTGAAGGTGAGCCCGGGAACGTCGAACTGCCGGACGAGGGGGCGGATTTGGTGGGGTTTCTCTCGTTCGCTGTTTCGCGGGGGTTTGGCGCGACGCACCCGTTGATTGCCCTGGCAGACCGGCTGCACGACGAGCACCGGGTGCGGATGGGGCCGCTCACCACCTTCTACGAAGCTGAAGCAGAGGACCAGGAAGACGTGGAGAAACTCGAGATGGCCTGGCAGGAGCCTGCACCGCTGCGTGAGGAATTGTTGAAGGTGGCAGTGGCCATCGCGGGCGACCCGATGGCCGAGACGCTGGTCCGGCGCGCCAACGCCGGCGGCCTTACGGGACAGGCGAGCGCGCTGGCGGCCGCTCTCGAACCGGCGGTCGCCGCGGGGCGCCGGGTGCGGATGGTGTACGAACTATGATGCGCCGCCGCCGAAAGGCGATCGAAGCGCGCCAGGGATGGGTGTTCGGTCCGACTTCGCTGCTGGCGCGGGCGATCAACTCGCAGACGGGGATGGCGCTAATCACGCCCCGTGCGCAGCGGATCATCGACCTCATCGAGCTGGGCCCGGGGAAGCGCTACCTGGATGTCGGCTGCGGGACGGCCGCCTACGCGCACCTGCTCGCGGCGAAGGCGGGTGCGGACGAACCGCCGGTGACGGTCGACCTGGTAGCGGGCCCGGGGCCTGTCGAGGTCATCGGCTGGCCGGAGCAACTGCCGTTCCGGGACGAGTCGTTCGATTGCATCACGAGCCTGTACTACGTCCGGCGGTTCGATGACGACGTGACCCGCGCGTTCGCAGGGGAGATTGCGCGGCTGCTGGCGCCCGGCGGTTCAGCGCTAGTGATGGAGGTGGCGCCTGTGCGAAGCGGGCTGCTGGACCGGCTGCATGCGCGGTTGCTGGGGGCGGGGTGTGGAGAGGTGGACCTGCGCGGCTGGGGGCGGCTGGCGGCGACGTTCACGGAGGCGGGGTTCGACGCGATCGACCTGGTGAACGTAGGGCCGTTCCTGGTGCCGCCCATCCCGCGGGTGGGGGTGCTGGCGCGGCGGGGGTGGCGTTCAGCGGAAGAGGGCTAAGGGCCATTGGCGATTGGCCGGTGGCCGGTGGGGACGGGCCCTCAGGATTCCGGGGAACGGCGGGCAGGCCGGGCAAGGCGCTCGTAGACAGCGCTGTGCGTTGCGGCGATGGCCTCCCACGAGCAGTCCGCAGCGTACCGTCGGCCAGCCACTGAGAGTGCCTCTCGCCGGGCCGAATCGTCCAGAAGCTCTCGCACCCGATCCAGGGCGTCCGCCGGGCGCCTGCAGGCTTCGATCACTGCAGCGAGGGGCTCGGGCGTCCGCTTTCCCACGGTCCCGACCACCGGGAGGCCGTTTGCGAGTGCGGCAATCAGCGAGCTGTGGCGCTCGGCCGCGCCCTCCGGGAAGGGGAAATACCCCACCGTCGCCCCAGCCAATTCGCGCGCCGCCTCCACGGCGGAGAGTCTCCCGGTAAATCGCACTCCCGCTGGTTCACCAAGTTTCCGCATCTCCTGAGCGAACGCACCGGGCTGGTGCCCCTCATCGCCAATCACGCGCAATTCCCAGGGCAGGTCTGCCTCCCTGGCCAAACGAGCAAACTCCATGAACTGTTCGAGACCTCGCCAGGGACGAACAGCGCCGAACGTGACCACCCGCATGGGGGAGCGGCGCTGATCCGGCGCCACGCCGATGTTGTTGCCGACTGGCGCGACCACCAGCTTCTTGCGCGTCCACGGCATTCGCCGAGCCACCCAGGCTCGTTCGTAGTCACCGGAGACGAATACCGCCGGTGCCCGCAGCGTGAGTGGTGCGCACTTCACGAGCGCGACGGCGAGGCCCGGGCTGCTCGCTTCGTGCAGGGTGACGATAGCGCGCCAGCGCAACCCGATCAGGTGGGGGACGGGACTCAACCCAAAGTCAGCCATGGGGTACTGGATGTGGACGACATCGGGTTGGACTGCCGCGACGACGCGGCCAGCTTCTTTCCACGCGGCGCGACCCCACGCGGGCAGCTGCAGGCGATCGACGGTTGTGCCCGGACGTGGGGCAAGTGCCTCGCAGAGGGAATCCGTGTAGTGGGAAATAGCACTGCCGTAGTCGGTGGCCCGCGCGTTCACCATCAGAACGCGCACTAGCGTTGGCCGCCCATGCCATGGACCCGCAACCAGACCTCCGCGATGGCGGCGCCCTCCAACTCACCGCGCTCCCGGTGCTTCTCTGCATCGGTGTGTACGAAGTCTCCCGTGAAGTGTTCGCGGTCGGTCTCGTGGGTCGCTCCTTCGGGGCGTCCGACGTAAGCGACGTGGAGGCGAGCACAAGCGGCCTTCAGCAGGTCGTCTGTCTTGCGCCTTCGCGCCTCGGCGCGCGCCAGCGAACGCCTGGAGCCGTGGTGCCCGAGGGCCACCAGGGGGCCTCGAACGACAACTTCGAGCGACTCGTTGGTGAGCAGGGTGCCGAGGCTGTCCTCAACGACGCTGGCGACCTCTTCGGGTTCGAACGGATAGGCACCTCGAATCAGCCGAAGCGAAGCTCCACGGGCCAGCCTGACGGGCCAGCTCGGGGAGAGACGCGGATCCTCGCCCACGCGGGTCATCCAGGCTCCCAGCTTTTCGCCGATCGGTCCGGCGCTGCGCCGCACGCGGAGGGGGACCGACTCAAACGTCATCCAGTACGGGGAGATGACGAAGAGGACGACATCCGGCTCGTGTTGGGATACCCAGCCTTCGAGCAATCGCGGCAGGCGCGGGGTGGGCCAGATGTTCTGGAGAACGGTCTCGACCTCCATTCCGGTCCGCTCCCGGATCACGCGCTCGGCCACGCGGTAGGCACGCGACGCATCCGGGATGTCCCCGGCAAGCTCGTCGCTTGTGCAGAGTTTCAGCACCTTCATTCGGCGAGAATGCCGCGCTGAGGCCCCTGAGGCAATGGGAACCCCGGCTTCCACGCCTGACGCGGCCCCATCCCTGGTCAAATGCGGCCGGCTAGAACGGCTTGAAGATGGCGAGCCAGGAGAGGAGGGGGACGCTGAGGACGAGGATGGTGCCGAAGACGATGGGCACGCGGTCATCGAGGATGGCGCGGAGTTCTTCAGTTTCCTCGCCCTTCTTGGCGGCGATGAGCGAGGCCAGGCGGGCGCGCCGCAGCCCGAATCCGAGCAGGGGCAGGCAGACGAAGTAGAAGAAGATGTAGAGGAGGGTGAGGGCAGCGAGCCAGCCATCCTTCACGAAGTTGTATTCGGCGGCGACCGCCCAGAAGAACCCGGTGGTGCCGGTAGCCATGGCGCCGGGGAGGAGGATGCGGGTCTCGCTGTTGGCGGCCTCGACGAGGCAGTACATCTGGTACTTCACATCCTTTGTGGCCCAGGCCCGGAGGATGAGCGGGTAGGTGGCGCCGAGGCCGGCGCCGAGCCAGACGAGGCTCAGGATGTGAACGATCCGCCACCAGTCCATGTGGGCTTCAGTATGGGCGAAGGGGGGCTACCGGTCTCTGGACGCGAAGAGACCCGGGTGCAGGCCCGGGCCCCTTCGGTATCGGCGGAGGTACCGCCTGTTCAGACAGCCGCGGCGAGCGGGGCGCGCACGCGGGCGGCCGCAAGGATAATATCGGCGGCCTGTTGCGGTTCGAGCCGGTCGGTGTTGACGACAAGGTCGTAACTGGAGGAGCCGAGCCAGTCTTCGCCGTAATAGGCGCGGAAGTAGTCGACGCGCTCCTTATCGGTCCGCTGGACGAGTTCACGCGCCTTCGCCTCGTCAGTTGCCATGGCTGACATGAGGCGGCGGGCGCGCGCATCGGCCGTGCCGGAGACGAGCACGCGGAGGGTATCCTCCCGGTTCTTCAGGATGAACTGGGCGCCGTGGCCGAGGAGGACAACGCGGCCCTGGTTGGCGAAGTCATCGATGACCTGCTGGATGAGCTGGCGGTAATCCACGGAGGTGAGCAGCGGCGTGGCTGCGATGTTGATGGGTTCGCCCCACTGGCCGGAGGCGGGCGTCGCGGGGTTGCGGGCCAGCGCCTCGATGATGCGGGTGAAGAACGATGGCTTGTGCAGGGCGTCGCTCACCGTTTCGGGGGAGACGCCGGCCTCCTGTGCGGCCTCCTGGACGACGCGGTAGTCGAGCAGGCGGTAGCCGGTGGCGGCAGCGACGATCCCGGCGACGTCTTCGCCCCCGGTGCCGACCTGCCTGGCGATGGTAATCACGCGTGTTTCCATGTCACGTACCTCGTCGGCGGGCGGTGCCGCCTGTCATTCAACGACGGAGAGCTCATCGGGCGATGAGGCTTCGATGGTGGTGATGTTGTCGACCAGTTCGACGGTGCCTTTGACGCACACCTCGCGGCCGGCGAAGGCGGTTTCGGG
>CAUJEQ010000077.1 GCA_963169135.1 Chloroflexota bacterium | reverse complement strand
GCTACACTCGTTGCTCACCGTAGCAATACCTCGGACGGGGGGACAACATCTTGGAAATTCGAGTCACCGGCGGCGATATTACGCAGGCGAAGGCCGATGCGATCATCGTGAACCTGTTCGAGGGCGTGACCTCGCCGGGGGGCGGCACGGGGGCGGTTGACCAGGCGTTGGGCGGTGCCATCTCGCAGCTCATCGCGCAGGGCGACATCCGGGGGAAATCGGGCGAACTCACTCTGATCCACACGTTCGGGAAGATCCCGGCGGCGCGGGTGGTTGTCGCGGGGCTGGGGAAGCAGAAGGAC
Source organism: Chloroflexota bacterium (assembly GCA_963169135.1). GTDB lineage: Bacteria > Chloroflexota > Dehalococcoidia > Tepidiformales > Tepidiformaceae > Amarobacter. The sequence goes on along the minus strand of CAUJEQ010000077.1, from coordinate 2,233 downwards.
TTCGACATCGACGCGGTGCGAAACCTGGCGGCGAACCTGGCGCGATACGTCCGCAAGCCGGGGATCAAGAATGTGGCGACCATCGCGCACGGCGCCGGGATCGCGGGGCTGGCCCCGGAGGCGTGCGCGCAGGCGATCGCCGAGGGGGCGCTGCTCGGCGAGTACCGGTTCCTGAAGCACAAAGCCGCCGACAACGACCGGCAGGAGCTGGCGTCGTTCACGATCGTTGAGCACGACGCCGGGCAGGTGGAGAAGATGGCGGCGGCGGCCGCGCGCGGTGTGGTCATGGCAGAGGCCACGAACCTGGCGCGCGACCTGGCGAACGAGCCTTCGAACCACCTGACGCCGACAGACCTGGCCGCGCAGGCCGCCGAAGTAGCGCAGGCGAACGGGCTGGAGTGCGAAGTGCTTGAGCGGGAGCAGATGGAGCAGAAGGGCATGGGGTCGCTCCTCTCGGTCGCGAAAGGGAGCGCGCAACCCCCGAAGCTCATCCGGATGGGCTATCGCGGCCGCGGGGGGGAAGGCTGGGACCTGGCGCTCGTAGGCAAGGGCATCACCTTCGACACGGGCGGAATCAGCATCAAGCCGGCAGCGAACATGGAGGCCATGAAAGCCGACATGACCGGCGCGGCCTCCGTGATCGCGGCGATGGGCGCTATCGCGAAGCTGGGGCCGAAGCTGAATGTGGTGGCGATCGCCCCATGCACGGAGAACATGCCAGGCGGCAACGCGACGAAACCCGGCGACGTGGTGACGGCGATGAACGGCCGGACAATCGAGATCATCAACACCGACGCGGAGGGGCGGCTGGTGCTGGCGGACGCACTCTGCTGGGCGAAGGAGCTTGGCGCGACCCACATTGTTGATGTGGCGACCCTGACCGGGGCGGTGACGACGGCGCTGGGCGACGTGGCCTATGGGCTGATGACCAACAACGACGCATTTTGCGGGCAGTTCGAATCGGCGGCTTCGGCTGCGGGCGAGAAGACCTGGCGGCTGCCGATGTGGAAAGAGTACGACGAGCTCATCAAGAGCGACGTAGCCGACTGCAAGAACTCCGGCACGGGCAACCGGGGCGCCGGGACGATCGTGGGGGCGAAGTTCCTCGAACCGTTCGTGGGGGACACGCCGTGGATCCACCTGGACATCGCCGGGGTGGACAATATGCCGGCGGACAAGGGCTGGGTGGCGAAGGGCGCCAGCGGCTACAGCGTGCGCGCGATGGTGAACCTGGCGGTGGGGATGGCCGGCTGAGGTCTCAGCTCTTGCCGGCCCGCTACTCCTCGGCCGTGCGGAGGCGGGGGACCGGGGCGAGGCTGCGCGGCCGGCGCTTCTGGGCCGCCACCGCCGGTCCCGGTACGGCGATGTTCATCTTCACGAAGGCGCACTCGCTCTGCATGGTGATCTCGGGTGAGTAGGGGGATTCGCGGAAGAGCGTGAGCATGTTCAGGTTCTCGCAGAGGACGACCGCGGTCAGCCGGTCGAAGCCCTTCGCGCGGGCGTGTTCGACCAGGCGGTCGAGCAGGATGGTGCCGATGCCCTTGCCCTGGAAGGAGTCCTCGACGACGAACGCTACTTCGGCGGAGTGCCGTGATTCGCCTTCGTAGCGGCCCACCGCGTGGATGCTGTCGGAATCGAGGGGGCTGATGACGAAAGCGCAGCGCTTCTTGAAGTCGACCGTGCAGAGGTGTTCGGCAAACGTGGCCGAGAGGCGCTTCATCGGGGTGAAGAAGCGGAGCCGGGTGGTGTTCATAGAGAGCCGCGAGTGGAACTCGATGAGGCGGGGGGCATCGTCCGGGCGGATGGGGCGCACACGGACGGGCGTGCCGTCGCGCAGCGTGACCATCTGTTCGGCCGGGAGCGCGATTGCCATGGATCCAGTATCGCGCACGCGGGCCGGGATGGCGTGCATCAAAGGGCGCGAATTGCGGATACCAATCGGCCGTTCACGTTGCGGCTATCGAATGGCGTTCGGGTTTAGAGCTTCCGGCCAAGGTAGTCGAGGATGACCGCGAAACGATCGACGCGGTGGCTCGGGCGGCCGGCGCGCGAGAGCTCGTGGTCCTCATCCGGGAAGCGGACGAACTCGACATCCTTGCGGCGCTGTTTGAGGACCACGAACAGCTGCTCGGCCTGGGAGATCGGGCAACGGAGGTCGTTCTCGGAGTGGAGGATGAGGACGGGCGTCTCGATGTCCTTCGCATACGTGAGCGGTGACTGGCGGAGGACGGCA
>CAUJEQ010000076.1 GCA_963169135.1 Chloroflexota bacterium | reverse complement strand
TGACCAGGCGAGAGAGGTAAGAACTAGCGGTTGGGGCGGCCGCTTGCCCGGCCCGCGGACCACGCGAGCGGCGACAGCGACATGACTGCTGCGCCTGTCACGAGCAGCAGGAGCGAGATTGAGCTGGAGGACCTGGTACCCGATAGCGTGTTGCCGGTGCCGGGGGGAAGCGGACTGTTTGCGGCGGGGCCGGGCTCGCGGGCGCCGCGCACCTCGTTGATGGGCTCTTCGCCGGGGAGGAAGTCGGCCTCGCCGACCACACCGCCGCCGGAGCCGGGCGTAATCGTGTCGACCGGCACCTGGACCTCGAGGCTTGTGGGGAGGTCCGGGCAGGGGCGGATGGTGAAGGCGACCGTCGCCTCATCCTGGGAGAGCTGAATAGTGGTGGCAGCGCCGGCCGGGGCGGTGACTTCGTAAAAGGCGCCCGGGACGCAGGCGGTGCGCGTATCGCCGCCGAGGAGCTGCCGGACGGTGTACGAGCCGTAAGGAATGGCGCCAGTGGAGGCGACCCCGGTCACGGCATCACCGCTGGTGCTGAGGGACAGGGTGCTGACGACCTGGCCGGATGTATCGACGACCTCGTAGCGCCAGGTGCGAGCAGCGGCGTCCGGGCCGGCGTCGAGGGTCGCCTGGACGCGCAACTGGCCGACCGCGCCGAAGCGGGCCTCGGCGGTGGCGAGCACCTCGCCGGCGAAGGAGACAGTAAGGCGTGCGGTGCCTGGCGTCGCACGGTTCACGAAGACGGTGCCTTCGGCGACGTTGGCGGCGACGGGGTTGGGGGGGAGCACGCCGGAGAGCGATCCACCCTCAATGCTGTAAACGAAGCTGGGTAGCGCGCTGGTTTGGCCCTCGACACGGACGGAGAAGGCAGCATCAGCACCGGCCGGAAAGGCTGCCTGTTTCGGGACGACGGTCACGGTGAAAGGCTGAGCGGCAGCCGCCGGGCCGAATGCGGAGAGGTAGAGGCCGGCGGCAAGGGAAGCGAGGAGCGAGATGAGCAGAAAGCGAGCGGGGAGGGTCATCGGAAGCGTGGTCGTTGGCGGGAGCGGTACTCGACGAGCGCGTTCCCCACGCGCGGCCCGGAGTTTTCCGTTCCTGGCAACCCTTTCGATTCTGGCTGTCCACCGCTCGACCACTTCAGTGAACGCACAGTGAACATACCGCAGGGTGTCAAGGCGGCGCCATATGAGAGAGGTTAGAACTCCACTCGCCGTCCACCGCGCTGCTCCGGGTGGCAACCAGGACTTATCGCCGAAGTCCTGAGTTTCACGCCTGCCGCCCACGTGATCGAGTCCTCGGCATGCGCTGAGTCGAGCGCCGCGCTCTGGTACGATGGGACTCACTTCACACACCTGCCCCGCCCGGAGCCCGCACCTTCATGACCAAGCCCCGAACGATTATCCAGAAAATCTGGGACAACCACGTTGTCGCCAGCGAGGAAGGCAAGCCCGACCTCCTGTACATCGACCTGCACCTCGTGCACGAAGTCACGTCGCCGCAGGCATTCGAAGGGCTTCGGCTCGCGGGGCGAAAGGTCCGGCGGCCCGACCTGACGCTGGCCACGGTCGACCACAACGTGCCGACCATCGACCGCGACAAGCCGTGGAGCGACCCGCTGTCGGTGCAGCAGGTAGAGGTGCTGCGGACGAACTGCGAGGAGTTCGGTGTGCCGCTGTTCGGTGTCGGCGACATCCGCCAGGGCATCGTCCACGTCATCGGGCCGGAACAGGGCGTGACGCAGCCGGGGATGACTATCGTCTGCGGCGATAGCCACACGGCCACCCACGGCGCATTCGGCGCGCTCGCGTTCGGCATCGGCACCAGCGAGGTCGAGCACGTGCTTGCGACCCAGACGCTCCCGCAGGCGAAGCCCAAGACCATGTCGGTCGAGGTCAACGGCGAACTCCACCCGGGCGTGACGGCCAAGGACGTCATCCTGGCGGTGATCCGGCAGATTGGCGTCTCGGGCGGCGTCGGCCACGTCATCGAATACCGCGGCGACGTGATCCGGAACCTGTCGATGGAAGGGCGGATGACCGTCTGCAACATGTCGATCGAGGGCGGGGCAAGGGGCGGGCTGGTCGCACCCGACGAGACGACGTTCGCTTACATGCAGGGCCGCGCTCGCGCGCCCCAGGGCGAGGATTGGGACAAGGCAGTCGAGTTCTGGAAGACGCTCCCAACCGATGAGGGCGCCGAGTTCGACACATATGTGACCCTCAACGGTGAGGACATCGAGCCTTGCGTGACCTGGGGCACGACTCCCGCTCAGAGCGTACCCGTGACCGGGCGAGTACCGTCACCGGACGAGGCTGCCAACCCGCAGGCGAAGGAGCTGGCGGAGCGGTCGCTCGTCTACATGGGGTTGGAAGCGGGCACACCCATCCAGGAGATCGCGCTGGACCGGATCTTCCTCGGCTCGTGTACCAACTCGCGGATCGAAGACCTGAGGGCGGCCGCGGAGATCGTCAAGGGGCGGCATGTCGCCAGCACGTTGCGGGCCATGGTCGTGCCAGGCTCGGGGCTGGTGAAGCTCCAGGCGGAGCAAGAGGGCCTGGACCGAGTGTTCAAGGACGCCGGGTTCGAGTGGCGCGCGGCCGGCTGCTCGATGTGCCTGGGCATGAACCCGGACATCCTGGCGCCGGGCGAGCGCTGCGCGAGCACCTCCAACCGTAACTTCGAGGGGCGGCAGGGGCGCGGCGGGCGCACCCACCTGGTGAGCCCGCAGATGGCCGCCGCTGCTGCCATCGCCGGCCATTTCGTCGACATCCGGGATTGGAAGTAGGGAGCCCTGATGAACAAGTTCGAAACCGTGAAGGGGCGCACCATCCCGATGAACCGCGCCGACGTGGATACCGACCAGATCATCTCCAAGGAGTTCCTGAAGCGGATCGAGCGAACCGGGTTCGGCCCGTATGCGTTCGACGAGTGGAAGAAGGACCCGGACTTCGTGTTGAACAACCCGGAGTTCAAGGGCGCCCCGATCATGGTGACGGGCCCGAACTTCGGCTGCGGGTCATCGCGCGAGCATGCGCCGTGGGCGCTGGAGGACATGGGCCTCAAGGCGATCATCTCGCCGTCGTTCGCTGATATCTTTCGGAACAACTCGGCCAAGATAGGGTTGTTGACGGTCGTGCTGCCGCAGGACGACTGCGACTACCTGATTGCGCGGTCAGAGGAGCTGCCAGCCTCGGAGCTGGTGGTGGACCTGGCTTCGCAGACCGTGGCGACCTCGGACGGTTCGTGGTCACGGCACTTCGATATCGACCCGTTCGTGAAGCATTGCCTGCTCAATGGCCTGGACGACATCGGACTGACGCTGCTGGAAGAGGGGAAGATCACCTCGTACGAGCAGACGCGAAGCACGCTATACCCTTCGACCGCGGCGCTGGCCTGATGAGCGCGCGGCAATCGCGGCCAAGCCTGGGCTCCGTAGTAACGAACTGGCGCACGTATGAAGCGCCTTTCGGGACGAAGCTGCGGATGTTGCTGAGGAACAACTGGAAAAAGGCGCGCAACCGGAGCAATTGCTGCGGGAACACCGGCGAGCCTGGCTGCTGAGTGGTTACTCCAGGGCCCGGTCCGGGCTCCGAAACGCCGTAGCCCCCAATCTCCCATCCAGGGTCGCAAGGGCCGCGAGGACCGCACCGGTCTGCGGCGCGAGTTGGAGCGCATCGCGAGCGAGCTGCAGGCGAGCCTGGAGCATTTCGCCTGGCAGGGTTTCGAGGAGTACGGCGAGCAGGTCGTCGCGGCGGCTCGCCACGATCGCGGTGACGAGAAAGCCGTAGACCTCCGGAGTATCGGCCCCCGTGAGCATCCCGCGGACGGCGGTCGTAACGGCCTCCCCGGGTTCGAGTGACACGACGAGGTCACCAAGGCCGAGGAGGACGACCTCGTCCGTAGAGGAGGCGAACGCATCGAGCACGGGCTGGATGTGGCGGACGGGCAAACCGGCGAGGCCCCGGATGCATTCGGCGGTGACTTCGGGCGGCTCGGCGCGGGGCGGGCGCAGAACGTGGGTGGCGAGTGCGACCGAATGACCCAGCGAGCCGAGCAAGCGGGCGGCAGTCAGCCCGGGCTCGGCGTTCATGGGGTGGGCATCGACCCGGGCAAGCATCGCGGCGGCCCGGAACGCGGCGGCCTCCGGATCGAGCACGCCAAGGAGCGCCAGCCCTGCCGCGCGGATAACCTCACCGTTTCCATTCAACGAGCGTTCGGCGCGGGTGGAAGCGGCCTCCGCGAACTCCAGATCGTCGCGCGCGCGCAGGTGCCAGAGGACGCGGAGCACTTCGACGCGCACCAGGCCACCGGGATCGCGGCGGCGGAAGTCCTCTTCGAGCCAGGCGTAGAGGCTGCGCAGGAGGGCGTGGTCGTCGAGGCGCGCACCTTCTCCCAGTGCCTGTAGCGCGGCAACGAGGAGCTCGGCGTTGGCTTCTTCAGCAAGGATTTCGCGGGCGAATTCGCGCGCGGCGAGCGGGTCGCTGCGGAGCGCGCGGAAGCGGTCGAGTTTGCGCCGGACCTCGGCGGAGGGGGCGGAGCGGCGTTTCACGAGGCGCACTGTACAGCGCCATGCGCCAGGTGTTGACGGCGGGGGCGTTGCCTCGGCGGCCCCGGTGGGGCAAGGTTGCGGGCGATGAGCGACGAGATACTCGAAAGCTTGCGCGAGCTCTATGCAGGGCGCTACTGGGGGCTGGTCGGCATCGAGACCGTCTCGGCCAAGCCAGGGGAGGTGGTGAACCGGGTCCTGCTGCAGGAGCACCACCTGAACTACAACCATGTGGTCCACGGCGGCGTGATTTCGAGCCTGATCGACTCCGCGGCGGGCGGTGCGGTGCGATCGATCCGTGAGGCAGCGGAGATCAAGGCGCGGCCGCACGCAACGAGCGACCTGCACGTGGTTTACCTCTCACCAGCGAGCGGTGGCGAACTGATCGCGGCGGCGAAGGTGGTGAAAGCCGGACGGACAGCGATCTTCACCGAGGTTGATGTGGTGACTGATGCCGGGAAGCTGGTTGCCCGGGGGATGGTGACCTTCGTGATTGGCGCGGGCCCGCCGGTCAAGACGCCCCCGTGATCGTCGCGGGGATGCCACTGGTGGACTCGGCCGGGCGCGAGGTCCAGGTAGCGATCGAGGTACATACGCCGTGCGCCCCCCGGCACCTGCCGCCGTGCCCATGGCAGCTCCCGGACGTCCGCCGGGCGCCCCCCGACGGACTGGTAGGCGGGGGCGGGGACTTCGAACCCTCGACGATCGTGGCGGCATATCTCGCCGGGATCTTCCCCTGGCCACATCCGGAGGAAGAGTACCTGTGGTTCTCGCCGGACCCACGGGCGGTGTTACCCCTCGACGGGCTGGTCATCCCACAACGGCTCGGGAGGACCGTTCGCAGTGGCCGGTTCCGGGTGACGATCGACGCGGCGTTCGAGGCCGTCATGCGCGGTTGCACTGACCGGCCGGGTGAGGGGACCTGGATCACGCCCGCGCTCATCCGCGGGTACACGGCACTTCGGCAGCTGGGCTGGGCCCACAGCGTTGAGGTTTGGAACAGCCGCGACGAGCTCGCCGGCGGGCTGTACGGCGTTTGCGTGGGGGCCATGTTCGGCGCGGAATCGATGTTCCACCGCGAGACCGACGCTTCGAAAGTTGCGCTGGTTGCGCTTGTGCAGCACGCCAGACGGATCGGGATCGAGCTGATCGATATCCAGGTGCTCACCCCTCACACGGAGCGATTGGGGGGCGTCTCGATCCCGCGGGCGGAGTACCTCCGGAGGCTCGGTCGGGCGTTGAACCGGCGGGTAGAGTGGCGGACCGACCACGAGCCGGGCGCTTAATCGATTTCGACGATCATTTCAATTTCGACGGCGATGTTCATCGGGAGCATCTGCATGCCGACTGCTGAGCGGGCATGGCGGCCGGTCTCGCCGAAGATCTCCACGAGCAAGTCGCTCGCGCCGTTTATGACCTGCGGGTGCTGACCAAAGTCCTCCGTGCAGTTCACCATGCCGAGGAGTTTCACCACGCGCCTGACGCGGTCGAGGCTGCCGATCTCGGCCTGGAGCGAGGAAAGGCAGGCGAGGATGGTATCCCGGGCTGCGGCGTAGCCCTCTTCCACGCCGAGGTCCCGGCCGAGCTTGCCGGTGATCAGTGAGCCATCGGGCCGGTAGGGACCGTGTCCCGAGAGGAAGACGAGGTTGCCGGTGGTGACAGCCGGGACGTAGTTGGCCATCGGCGACCGCGATGGCGGGATGGAGATGCCGAGTTCTCGCAGGCGAGCGGTGACCGACACGTGGGGCCTCCTGGGGTAGGAGAGGATCATCAGTGCCCGGGCGGTCCCGTTCAATGCGGCCGTTCAGCCATGCCCCAAGATTGACGGGAGGGGGAAACTGGAGACACGACGAAACAGGAGACGAGATTTCCATGACAAGTCCACGCCCGGCGCCGGTTGGCCTGTACCAGATCCTCCAGGACTTCGAATGCCCAACGGCCAGCGTCCGCGTGTTCCGCATGGCATCGACAGGCGACTCAGTCGCCGGCCATGTCCATCGCCGCTCCATGCAGATTTATGTCGCACTGGAGGGATCGGTGGTTATTGACGTGGACGGCGTGGAAACCCTGCTGGAACCGTACGGGACCATGGCTGTGTGGGCCGGGAGCCAGCACAGCGCCACGCCGGTTGGAGCCGATGCGGTGCTCATGAACATCTCAATCCCGCCGCTGGCGGCTGACGACCAACTTGCGACGCATTTGGCGCACGAGGCGCCGGACATGGTGCTGCCCCACGACGGCGGCGACGTGGACGTAGAGGACTGAGACGTAGCGAACTGCAGGGAACGAGTTGAACATCCTCATTGCATACGGGACGACTGAAGGGCAGACGGCAGCGATCGCGGAACGGATCGCGGCACGCCTGATAGAGGCGGGGAACGCAGTCCGGTTGGCTGACCTCGAAGGCGACAAGCCGGAACCAGGCGACTTCGACCGGGTAGTCGTCGGGGCGTCGGTGCACTTCGGTAAGTACCAGGACAGGGTGACACGCTGGGTGGCGCAGCATGTGGCCGCCCTCAATGCGATGCCGTCATGGTTCTATGGGGTGAGCCTGAGCGAAGCGGGAGGGCTCACCGCCGATGGGCCTGCGGCTGCGCAGGCGGTGCTCGACAGGTTCCTGAAGACCTCGGGGTGGCACCCGGTCGGGTCGACAAGCCTGGCCGGGGCCCTCAAGTACCGCGAGTACAACTGGCTGAAACGCCGGATGCTCAAAGCGATTGTCGCAAAGGCCGGGGGCGACACTGACACCTCGCGGAACCACGAATACACCGACTGGTTCGCAGTCGACCGGTTCGCCGGGGAGATCACGAGGGTCCAGGCCTTCGCCGGGCTATCGGAGCGATAGCGGGCGACTCTTGGACGGGTGCCGGCCGGGGCCCTACGATCCGGCCCACTATGTCCACTTATCGCATCCTGCTGACCCCCGGCGATGGCATTGGGCCGGAAGTCATGGAAGAGGCCCTGAAGGTTCTCGGCCGCATTGAGAAGCGCTTCAAACACGAGTTCCAGTACGACGACGAGACGATCGGCGGGGCGGCGATCGACAAGTACGGCGTCGCCCTGCGACCGGAAGCGGTCACGAAGGCGAAGGCTTCGCGGGCGGTGCTGTTCGGCGCGGTTGGCGGCCCAAAGTGGGATGACCCGAAGGCCGCGGTGCGGCCTGAGGACGCTATCCTGGGAATGCGGAAACAGCTTGGTCTGTTCGCGAACCTGCGCCCGGTGCGGATCCATAGCGAGATGATCGACGAAAGCACACTGAAGCCAGAGGTGCTCCAGGGCGTCGACATGGTGGTGATCCGCGAGCTGACCGGTGGGCTGTACTTTGGCCAGCCGAAGAAGCGCTGGGAAAATGCGCAGGGCCGCCAGGGCGTGGATACGCTGCGGTATAGCGAGAAGGAAATCGAGCGGGTATGCCACGTCGCCTTCGGACTGGCACGGCAGCGCCGAAAGAAGGTAACGAGCGTCGACAAGGCGAACGTGCTGCGGACAGGCCAGCTCTGGCGGGAGATCGCGACGGAGGTTGGCCGCCTGTACCCGGACATCGAACTGGAGCACATCCTGGTGGACGCCTGCGCGATGTACCTGGTGCGGAAGCCGGCGAGCTTCGACGTCATCGTGACCGAGAACATGTTCGGCGACATCCTGACCGACGAGGCGGCGATGCTGGCCGGCTCGATGGGGATGATGCCGTCCGCAAGCCTGGGGCGGCGGCGCAAGGACGGGACGGGGATCGGGCTGTACGAGCCCATCCACGGGAGCGCGCCCGATATCACCGGCCAGAAGAAGGCAAACCCGCTGGCGATGATCCTCAGCGCGGCGATGATGCTCCGGCTTTCGCTCGGGCTCGAAGCTGAGGCAGCGGCCATCGAGGCAGCTGTCGATGGGGTGATCCATGAGGGGTACCGGACGCCGGACATCGCGGGCAAGGGTACCCAGGTAGTGGACACAGCGAAGATGGGGACGCTTGTGGCCGAACGCGTGTAGCTGGTTTGGCTGCTGTCTGGGCCGGACAGGCGAGACAGGCAATGGTAGAATGCGCGGGCTGTATACAATCCTGTTTCGAGGAGTCCGCCGATGTCCGAAGCCGTCGCCCGAGGTCTTGAGGGCGTCAACGTTACTGCGACCAAGCTCTGCCGTATTGATGGCCAAAAAGGCGAGCTGATTTACTCCGGCTACAACATCTACGACCTGGCGGAACACTCAACCTTCGAAGAGGTCGCGTTCCTGCTCTGGAACCTGCGGCTCCCGAACAAGGCCGAACTGGCCGCCCTGGAACAAGAGCTCCGCGAGCAACGCCCGCTCTCCGATCTGAATTCCCGCGTGCTGCGCGAAATCATTGGCCAGATCCGGCCGATGCGCGCCCTGGAGATCGCTGTCATCATCGCCGGCGCGCTTGACGCGAAGTCGAGCGACCTGACCAACCAGCAGTTGAAGAAGACGGCTGCTCTGCTCACGGCACGGATGCCGACGGTGCTGGCGACCTTCCACCGGCTGCGGCAGGGGCTGGAACCGGTTGCCCCGCGGGACGACCTGGGCCACTCGGCGAACTTCCTCTGGATGTTGAACGGGCGCGAACCGAACGAGCTGGAGTCGCGGGTGTTCGACGTAGCGATGATCCTGCACGCGGAACACGAGATGAACGCCTCGACGTTCTCGGCGCTGGTCACGGCCTCCACCCTGAGCGACATGTACTCGGCGACGGCATCGGCCATTGGGACGCTCAAGGGCCCGCTGCACGGCGGCGCCAACGAGGCGGTCTACAGGACGGTCGAGGCGATCGGCGTCGAAGCGAACATCGCGCCGCACGTGGAAGGAATGCTGGGGCGGGGCGAGCGGGTGATGGGCATCGGTCACCGCGTGTACAAGACAACGGACCCGCGTGCGATCATCCTGGAGAAGCTGGGCCACCAGCTGGCGGAGACCTCGCCGGACCGCAAATACTTCGACCTTTCGCTGAAGCTGCGGGACTACCTGGCGCGGAAGCTCGAAGGGAAGCCGCTGTATCCGAACGTGGACTTCTTCAGCGCATCGGTCTACAAGATGCTCGGGATCCCGAGCGACCTGTACACGCCGATCTTTGCGATGTCGCGGATCACCGGGTGGACGGCCCACATGCTGGAGCAGTACGCGGACAACCGCCTTGTACGCCCGAACGCGCTCTATGAGGGCGCGGCGAACCGGGAATACGTGCCAGTCGCCAGCCGGTAACTGCTACCCGCCAGCCACAACCTCAAGAGGGCAGGCAAGATTGAGCCTGCCCTCTTCGCGTCTCCGTCGTTCAGAACTGGGTCTTGTGTTCCGCCGACTCCTCGGAGCGCTTCATCTGGTCGAAGCCCTCTTCGCCTTCGCTGCGGCGCTTCTCGCGCTCCAGCGCTTCGAGTTCTTCGCGCCGCTCGCGTTCCTCGGCGGTCTCGATGATCAGCCCTCCGTTGATGTCGACCTCGACGACGGCGTCCATCGGGTCGCCGATGACGGCGTAGCGGGTGCCGCCGATGAAGGTCAGGGGGCTGTGTTCGCGGTCCTTCAGGAGCCACTGCTGGGCATAGGCGTCGTCGTCCGCCTGGACCTTCACGACGCTGCCGACGAAGAGGGTGTGGTCGCCGAGGCGGATGACGTCCTGGACGGTGCACTCGATCCAGGCGAGACAGCCTTCGAGGAGCGGCGCATCGATGGCGAGGGGGCTGAAGACATCGAGGCCGGAAGCTTCGATCTTGTTCGCGTTGAGACCAGTCTGGCTGCCGAAGAATGCAGTGTGCTTCAGAAGCGCCGGGCCGGGGATGTTGATCGCGAACGCTTCGCTGAAGCGGATCATGTCGGCGGTGTGGCGGTGAGGGTGGATAACGCAGCCCACCAGGGGCGGCTCCATCGAGAGCGGAGCGAGCCAGGCAATCGGGGCGGCATTCGTTATCCCGCGCCACGACGTGGTGATAATGGCGACAGGGCCGGGATTCAAGATCCGGCGGGCATCGGTAACGTCACAGAGACGGCGCATCGATCACGTCCGTATACACGAAGAGGCCGGGCGCTAGGCCCGGCCGTGATCATGCAGGTGAGAGGCTAGTGGCGGCCGTTGCCGTTGGCGGACATGCGGCGCCAGCGCAGGAAGTTCCAGTACGAAAGCAGCTCGGGAAGGTCTTCCGGGTGCTTCTCGAGTTCGCCGATGAGTTCGGCGATATCGCTGTCCTTGACGTAGAGCATGTCGCCATCTTCGCCGAGGAAGTAGTGCAGCGGGCGGTTGAGAATGCGGGCGACACTGAGGAGCATGTCGATTCCCACGGAGCGCTGGCCGGCCTCGTAAAGGCTGATTGCGCTCTGGGTGGTGTTGAGCGACTGGGCAAGCTGGCCCTGGCTCATGCCGGCATCGCGGCGGGCGGTGCGGATTCGGTTGCCGAGGCTCGCGGAGACAGGCGCTTTTCCGGTTTCGGACGTAGCTTTAATCATTAGTGTTTCGACTCCAGGTGGACCAATGGGATGGCCCTCTGTCCGGGGGACTGGGGCCAGATTCTGCTCTTCCAAGGTACGGAGGCAATCGCTTCGGGTCAATCGACCTGCCACGTTGCGACAATTTCGCAACGTCAACTCTCACGTCGGCGTGAGTACTCGGCAGCAGGGCCCTTTACCGGACCGTCCAGAAGGTCCGCGAAGCAGGCGAGGTGGCGCCCGGGAACGTGTCCCGGCGCTGCGTATGGCGTAACCGGGGGCGTGCCTATACTGGCAACGATGGGTGAACAGCACGACCTTGAACTTGGCTCGACCAGCGAAGAAGAGACCCGGCAACTCGGCGAACGACTGGGCCGGCTTCTTCAGAAGGGCGACATCGTCCTGCTCAATGGAGACCTCGGCACGGGCAAGACATGCCTGACTCAGGGCATCGGCCGCGGCCTTTCGTGCGCTGGCCAGGTGAACAGTCCGTCGTTCGTCCTGATGAACGAGTATGAGGGGCGCGAGACGCTCTATCACGTGGACCTGTACCGGGTCGAAGACGTTGAGGAACTGGACGACCTCGGTCTCTGGGACTACGCGGAGAAGGGCGTGCTGGTGATCGAGTGGCCGGAGCGCGGCGCTGAGTTGCTGCCTGGCGATGGACTCGTGATCGAGCTGCGGGCGGGCATCCTGGGTCCGCGGAGCCGGAATCTCAAATTCATCCCGCGGGGGCCGCGTGGAGAAGAGCTGGTCGCCTTACTCGGGGCCGCGTGAGCACGATCCTTTGTATCGACACTGCTTCGGACTGGTTCGCGCTCGCCGTGGACCGCGACGGCTTCGTCACGAGCCTGGAGGCAGAAGCCGAGCGAGACCATTCGAAGCTGATTCTCCCGGCCGTCGCCTCTCTGCTGGGCGATGAGCCCAGACTGGACGCCATCCTGGTCGTCACCGGGCCGGGCGCCTATGCGGGGGTCCGAGTCGGGATCGCGACGGCTGAAGGGCTCGCCCTCGCCCATGGAGCGGGGGTTTTCGGGATTGGAACCCTGGAGGCGGTAGCACTGGCTCGCGGGGACGAAGGCGAGACGGCCCCGTTTGCCGCGATTCACCCGGCCGGGCGCGGCGAGTTCGCGGTGCAGCGGTTCGAGGCCGGCGGGCCGGCGGGACCGGTGATGATCGCCGCGCTGGCGGACATCACGCAGGACAGCAGGGGAGAGGGCGCTGCGCCACACGGCGGGATTGAGGTAACGCCGCGCCAACGGGCTCTGGCGGCCCTTCGAGACCGCGCGCCGAAGATACGATCAGGTGAGCTTGCCGCGGGAGCCGAAGCGTTTTACCTGCGAGAGCCCAACATCACCGTTTCGCGGCGGCACCGCGCCGCTTCATAACACCTGGAGGAACTCGTGGAACCACGTGAACGCACCCTTGTGCTGGTCAAGCCCGACGCGATGCAGCGCGGACTGGCCGGCGAAATCATCGGCCGGCTGGAACGGCGCGGCCTCCGGATCGCCGCCACAAAGCTCATCCATATCACCCGGCCGCTTGCGGAGAAACATTACGCAGAGCACAGGGGCAAGGGCTTCTACGAAGGCCTGGTGGACTACATCACCAGCTGCCCGGTGGTCGCTGCAGTGTTCGAAGGGACGAACGCGGTCTCCGTGGTGCGGGCAACGATCGGGTCGACGGATCCGGCGGCGGCTGCCCCGGGCACGATCCGGGCCGACTTCGGCCTCGAGCGCGGCCGGAACCTCGTCCATGCGAGCGATAGCCCAAAGAGCGCCGTGCGGGAGATCAAGCTGTTCTTCAAGCCGGCCGAGGTCGTGGACTGGAGCCGTGACACGGACCGCTGGATCTTCGAGTAGTCCGGACCGGGCAGGCCTCGGGCAGATGCCGCGCCCAACTCGGGAGCGGTCAGCGCACCGCGAGGCGACCCTCGATGAGCCGAAGGCCGAACTCAACGCCGACCGCGAGCGCATCTTCGTCGATAACGAACGCGGGGTCGTGGTGGCGGCCGGCGATGCCTTTCGCTTCGTTGCGGGCGCCCAGCCAGAAGTAGCAGCCCGGGCGCTCCTGAAGGAAGACCGCCATGTCTTCGGCGCCCATGGTGGGGACGGCCACGATGGATTGGGGGCCGAAAAACGCTGCTGCCTCGCCGCGGACGAATTCGGTGACTCCCGGATCGTTCACAAGGGGCGGGCAGCTGGTGGACTGCTCGAACGCGTAGGTAGCCTGGAAGGCAGCGCACACGCCGGCGACGATCTCCTCGGTGCGTTGGAGCATGGCCGTCCGGACCGCGTCGGTGTAGCTCCGGATCGTGCCCGTCATGGTGGCTGATTCGGCGATGACATTCCCCCGGAAACCGCCCGCGACCTTTCCGACGGTGAGCACGGCCGACTCGGAGGGTGCGACCGACCGGCTGACGACCGTCTGGAGGGCGGTAACGACGTGGGCGGCGACCACGACGGCATCGATGGACTGGTGGGGTGCGGCGGCGTGGCCTCCGCGGCCTTCGATGGTGATGCGGAAAGCGGTGGGAGCCGCGAAGAACGGGCCTGGCGCCACGTTGATCGCGCCGATGGGAATGTCGGCGCTGATGTGCAGTCCGAGGGCGGTCGAGACGTGGGGCGACTCGAGGACACCGTCGGCGATACAGGCCTGCGCGCCTCCGGCTGCCTCTTCGGCGGGCTGGAAGACCATGCGGACCGACCCGCGGAGCGATTCGCGGCGGGCGGCGAGCACCTCGGCGATGCCGAGTGCGATCGCCATGTGGGCATCGTGCCCGCAGGCATGCATGACGCCCTCATTCCTGGACGCGAAGCTGAGGGAGCTCTTTTCGGGCACCGGGAGCGCATCCATATCGGCCCGCCAGAGCACGCATGGTCCGCGTTTGCCTCCTTCTTTGCCTCCTTCGATGAGTGCGGTGGCGCCGGTGCTGGCAATGGGACGTACGTCCGAAAGGCCAAGTTCGCGGAGACGTTCGAGGATGCGCTCCTGGGTGCGCACTTCCTGCCACGACACCTCGGGATGCTCGTGGAAGTCGCGACGGATGGAAACGAGGCGCTCCCGGATCGCCTGAACCTCGGGGCGGATGTGGAGGGGCTTCATGGCCGGAAGCTTAGCAGGGTGGCGGCAGCTCGCGGTCAATCGCCGCCGGCGGGGGCGGGGAGTGGAGCGGCCGGCCGGCGTCCGGCCACGCGGCGGAGCGGGAAGCCCTGGACAAAGGCGACTCCGGCGAGGATGCAGGCGAGCCCACCGAGCATGTTCCAGCCGATGCGCTCATCGAGCACGAGCCAGCCGACGAAGACGCCGACCGGAGGGATGAGATAGGTCACTACCGAGGCGCTGACGGGTCCGGCTTCCTGGATGAGCCACATGTAGGCAGCGACGGCGATGCCCGAGCCCAGCGCGCCAAGGGCGAGGGCGCTGAGCACCACGTTCGCATCCCAGTCCCCCGCGTAAGAGCCTGTGGCGAGAGCAAGGGGAGACAGGAAAAGCGTCGCGAAGCCGATCTGGCCACTGGCCAGCACGATGGGGGGTACGTGGCCCAGGTGCTTTCGGATAAAGACGGCGGAGCCACCGTAGCAGAAGGTCGCAACCAGGATGAGCAGGATGCTTACTGCGGCGGCCCCGTGGAGGTGGGTGATGTCGTCTCCCATGAGGACGATGATCCCGAGGAAGCCGAGGCCCAGGCCAAAAGCTTTCAGGCCGCTCACTCGTTCGGCCTTGAGGAACGGCACAGAGAGGATGGCGACCCAGAGGGGAGCGGTAGAGTTGGCGATTGCCGCAACGCCGCTGGGGACACGGCTGCCGGCGATGCCGAAAATGGTCCACGGCACCGCGAAATTCATGAACCCGAGGCCTGCCAGCGCGATCCAGGTTCCACGAGGCTGGCGGAACCCGGCGCGGGCGTGCCAGGCAAAGGGGACGAGGCTGAGCCCGCCGAGGAGCGTCCGCAGCGATGACATCCCCAGCGGCCCGACGCCGGAGTCGACGATCACCCGGATGAACAGGAAAGAGCAGCCCCACGTGGCAGCGAGAATGCAGAGAATGGCGAACTGACGAGGGGTCACGGCGTGTAAACGCTCCTGGAGTTCAAGCGTAACGCCATGGCGCGTTAGCGAACGCGGCCACCTTCACAGTTCCTCGTACTGCAATTGGTATGTGGCTTCCAGGAGTGTGCGCCACGAGGCCTCGGGCAGGGGATCCCCGATGAACCCGGGGCACTCGACGTGGCCCAGGAGCAACGGAACGGGCGATGAAGACTGGCCGGCAAGGAGTGCGTCGACGGCCCGGCGCCCATCCTCGGGAGGCGGTGTGGTCACCTTGCCTGTGGCGGTATCGAGGAAAATGACGAAGTGCGGGTAGAGGCGGCAGGCGTTCGGCCGGCCCGCGTAGATGGTGCACCCGAGTTCGGGGCCAAGGAAACGGCAATGGCCGCCTTCGCGGGCCAGGAGGAACGGCTGGGCGAGGGGGAGGGTGATGGGGTCACCTTCTTCGAGTTCGAGGAACTGGACGAGGGCCATGCCGGTCTCCCGCGCCATGCGGCTCGCCTCGGCCTCGCCCATATTGACGCTAAAGGCGTGGCAACAATGGGCAGTGCAAAGGTTCGGCTGGCAGATGAACGACGGTGTTCCCGGCAGCACCAGGGAGTACGCGCCGAAGCGCTCGCGGATGCAATCCCACGCGGCAACCATTCGATCCACGGCGGCGTGAGCGGTCACTCCTGGATGGTAGTGGGTCGAACCGATACGGCGCATCGATGAAACCTTGCCTGGCCAGGCGCCAATTCGTTGCTCCACGCGACATAGCAACGTATCCTGTCGGCTCGCCGGGGCGGGGTAGAGGCACTCAATATGAGCAACGAACCGAATCTCGATACTATGTCGCTGGAAGAGCGCGCGCGCCTGAGGAAGCAAATGAGCGACCAGGCCGTCAAGCTTGCAGTGAGTAGCCGCTGGCTCGAAGCCGCGAACTTGAACCGTGAATACGTCCGGACCTTCGGCGATGAAGCCGAGGCCTATAACCGCCTGGGGAAGGCCCTCACGGAGCTCGGGCAGGTCTCCGAGGCCCGGGAGGCATATGGCAAGGCCCTGGACCTGGACTCCACCAACACGATCGCGCGCCGAAACCTGGACCGGCTCGCGACCATGAAGGAAACGTCTGCTGCCGCCGCCGCGCCGAGCCAGCTCGACACCCGCCTCTTCGTAGAGGAGACGGGCACCGCGGCGCTGGCAAAGCTCCAGGCCACGAACGCCGAAACCAGTGCCGTGCTGGACGCGGGCGACATTGTGAACCTCCAGGTGCAGGGCAACGCGGTGAACGTGCTGACCGTGAACGGCGACTACGTCGGCATGGTCGAGCCGCGCATCGGGCTTCGCCTTTCGAAGATGATGACCGCAGGGAACCGGTACAGTGCCGCGATGGTGACGACATCGGGCGAGTTGAAGGTGATGCTGCGGGAGACCTTCAAGCACCCTTCGCTGATCGACAAGGTTAGTTTCCCGACGGGACGGACGTCGGAGATCCGGGCGTACACACGCAAGGGCTTACTGCGCCGCGACGACGAGGACGAGATTGAGTTCGGCGACGACGAGTACGTGGAGGAGGAGTCAGACGAGGGCTGGAGCGAGACCAGCGACGAGCTGGACTCGGGGAATTCTGGCATCGACGTAAACGCCGACGACGAGGGCTTCGACTAGAGGGACTCAGCGACGCGTCGTTCCATGAAACATGGCGACGCGTGGCGGTGCGCCTCGCATGCATCCCGGGGGCACCCGGGTTGGTCGAAAGTGGGCGCCGCGGTGCACACGCCGATCGGACGCCAAGGAGGAACGGTTGAGCAACTACATTCCCAGCCCCATCGAATGGGTGCGCAAGCAGGTCGAGCTATACGAAAGCTCGGGTGGTACCGAGGGCACGACGCTCCGCGACACGGGCATGCCCGTCGTGATCGTCACCAATGCCGGGAACAAGACGGGCGCAGTGCGAAAGACCCCGCTCATGCGCGTGAAGGACGGGGACACCTACGTGCTGGTCGGCTCCATGGGAGGCGCCCCGAAGAACCCTGTCTGGGTCTACAACCTGCGGACCAATCCCCGCGTCCAACTCCGGGACAGGACCGAAGTTCAGGACATGAGGGTTCGGGAGGTGAAGGACGAAGCCGAACGAGCCCGTCTCTGGGAGATCGCGGTCGAGGCGTTCCCACCGTACCGGGACTACCAGCAGCGGACATCGAGGGTGATCCCGGTGTTCGTGGCGGAACCCGTTCGTTCCTGACCCGAAGCAGGATCGGGTTATCGCCCGGGCGGTTCCACTGTTCAAGCACAGGGAGGCCCGGTGGAGCGGCCGCGCCCCCGCGCGCAAGACTCCACGGCGCGTAGAATCCGCCTCCTGACAGGAGGAAGCCGTGATAACGAAGCAGGAACTTGTGGATGGCATTCGGTTTGCGGGGCAACGCGCGGCGGCTGCTGCCCGCAACACCGAGGACTGGGACCACCAACTGGGGCACCAGTGGACGAGCGGCGATGCGTTCCGGCATGTCGCGGCGACGGCCGGAGGGGCGAGCGGGTTGTATCCGTTGCTGGACGCGGGCGTGCTTTCGGGAATCGGCGCGGACCGCATTGCCCAGGGAAACGCCGCAGCCATCGCCGCACTGACCGAAAAGTCGAAGGACGAGGTGATCCAGGCGATCATCGATGGTCACAACATCTCAGGGGACTTTGTTGCAACGCTGGACGAGGCGGACCTGGCGAAGGTGGTCAAGCTGGGCGGGTACGAGATGGAGAAGGCGGAGATCGTGGCGCAGGTGTGGATCCATCACGCCATCGCGCACGCATACGAGGCGAGCGCGCGCTGGCCAATTACCTAGCACGCGTGGGGGACGGCTCCCGGGGCGCGGCTGCACATGGTTGTCCCCCGACAATTCACCTAGACTACCCGGGCAAAGCTCATCTGGAGGAGCGTCATGGAAATCGCCCCCATCCCAACCCTTGACCCGGAGATCAACCAGGTCCGCGAGGCGACTGCGAACATCGTCAACCGCTACATCATCCCGAACGAAGACCAACTCGGTGACTACCGGAACCCGGATACTGTGCGAATTCGGCGGGAGATCCAGGAGAACGTGAAGAAGGCGGGCCTCTGGGCCCCGCACCTGCCGCAGGAATACGGCGGGATGGGCATCGGCTTCATGAAGCACGCCTACATGAACGAGATCCTCGCGTGGAGCCCGTACTCGAACCCGCTGTTTGGCGTGGTTGCGCCGGATTCAGGCAACCAGACGATCCTCATCAAATACGGGACGGACGAGCAGAAGAAGAAGTGGCTTGAGCCGCTGATCGCGGGCGACATCCGCTCCTGCTTCTCGATGACCGAACCGGACGCTCCGGGCTCGAACCCTTATGCGATCCAGACGCGGGCGATTCGCGACGGCGACGAGTGGGTGATCAACGGGCGGAAGTGGTTCACCTCGGGCGCCGACGGCGCGGCCTTCGCGATCGTGATGTGCCGGACCGAGGAGGTGGACGGAGCCGCCGGCGTGCGCGACAAGATGACCCAGATCATCGTCCCAACCGATACTCCGGGCTTCAACATCGTGCGGCGCATCCCGGTGTGGGGCCACGATTCGAATCACTGCGAGATCGAGTACAAGAACGTGCGTGTGCCAGTGACGAACCAGCTCGGACGCACGGGGACCGGCCACCAGGCGGCCCAGGACCGGCTCGGCGCGGGACGGGTCTTCCACTGCATGAACAGCGTGGGCCAGATGTGGCGGGCGTTCGACCTGATGGTGAAGCGCGCGATCGACCGCGAAGTGCACGGCGGCCGGCTTGAGACGAAGCAGTTCATCCAGGGCTTCATCGCCGATTCGTACATCGACATCATGACTGCCCGCCTGATGACGATTCACACGGCCGAGATCATCGACAGCGGACAGGATCCGCGGACGATCATCTCGGCACTGAAGGTCTACGTGCCGGCCGCATTCGAGCGGGTGGTGGACCGGGCGATCCAGGTGCACGGCGCGATGGGCGTCTCCGGCGACACGCCGCTGGCCGGGATGTACACCGGCGCGCGCACACTGCGACTGGCTGACGGCCCGGACGAAGTACACCGCATCCTCATCGCCAAGAACGTCCTCAACAAATACCACGACGGTGGGAGCTGGGACTTCGGTATTTAGGACTGCTTCTGGCAAGACATCGCGACGGGCTCTTCTTCAGCGAGGAGCCCGTCGTGGCTTTGTCGCCGTGACCAGCTCATGACTGCGGCGGATCCAGCCGCAGGTCATGTCGAACTCGGGTTCGGTCGCGATGATGCTCATGATCCAGTGGTTGCGGGCGAGGTAAGGGGCGGGCCGGACAAACGGGAGCGTGAGTGCTTCTTCCGACTCCGCCGGAGTCAGCTTGAGTGAGACGTGGGTGCCGTCGTCCTGGTCCGAGGCGATCGCGAACATCTTGCCGTTCGGCGCCTTATAAAGCGCACTGCCGGGGCCGAAGGAGAACTCCTCGCGGGTCCCGTCGAACGCCATCGCAAAATCCCGAACTCGGCCGGCAAAGCTTATGGGCACCTTCCCAGTCTAGCGCTATTCGCGAAGGCGCCTCGGGGGGCGCGGAATGAAGCCACTCGTGCGGGCGATGTAGTCGTCGTAGCCTTCGCGGCGCTTCGTCAGCGACTTCTCGAGCAGTGGCACGCCCGACACGCGTGTGAGGAGGACGGTCATGATGATTGGGCTGAAGATGACGACCAGGTTGGCGGGGCGGGCGGCAGCGATGAGGAAGAGGCCCCACCAGAGCACGGCGTCGCCGAAGTAGTTGGGGTGGCGGGTGTAGCGCCAGAGACCCCGATCCATGACTTTCCCCGCATTTGCGGGGTCGGCCTTAAATCGTGCGAGCTGGAAGTCGCCAACGGCTTCGAAAGCAAGTCCGATAACGAAGACAGCGGCGCCCAGGTAGTCGATCCAGGTCAGGCTGTCAGGCATGCCGGAAAGCTGGGCGACCTGGAGCGGCATCGAAATGACGAACATCAGCACGCCCTGCAGCCCGAAGACGGTGAAGAGGCTGATGATGGGGAAACGCGGTCCCCAGTGGCGGCGCATGGCCTGGTAGCGGTAATCCTCGCCCTTGCCGTGGTTGCGGATGTAGAGGTAGGTGGAAAGCCGAAGTCCCCAGGCAGAGGCAAGCAGCGTGATCAGCCACTTGCGGCCGTCGTAGCCGTCACCTGTGAAGAACGCGACCCAGGCGACGAGTACGAATCCGGCGCCCCAGATGATATCGACGATGCTCGCGTCTTTGATGACCACGCTGACAATCCAGGCTGCCATCATCAGGGCTATCACGGCGCCTGCAGAGGAGAGCAAGACGAGCGGAAGTTCATCGGGCATGGGTCACCTCGGAAGTGCGGCCGGTTGGTTGGCGGACACCCAGTTGTCGAGTTGCTCCCACTGGTCGAAGAGCCACTCGGTGCGGCCGTCGCGAGAAGGGGGAACCTCGTCGGCGGGTACACGCCATATACGCACGCGGAGAGTGCGTCCGATCAGTCCGCCGCGGAGGATGTTGCGATACTCCGTGGCTCCCTCAAGGCCCGTGTGGGCGAGGAAGACTACATCGGTCCCGCGCGCAGCTTCGAGCAATGCCGTCGAACCCCCCAGGCGCGGCGGGAGAAGGTTCTGGAGGCGCCGGGCGCGCGCGAGGAGGCGTTCGTCGCCAGACGCCTCGATGCGGCCGAGAACGCGATCGAGCCGTGAGGGCGAAAAGAGGGCGCCCTCCGGGAAGATGAGGACGCCATCGCGGGGACCGAGGTCATGGCCGAGGACCTGCACCCTGCGGATCTCCGCCTCGCTGTCTCCGGTGCCGGCCGCGACGAAGCAGTTCGGGAGCCGGTTGCCCACGATGTCGAGGCACGGGTCACGCAACAGTGAGCGGTTGATGACCCAGCGCAGGCGAATCCCATGGGCGTCGGAGATGAGGACCGCCGGGAGCAGGTTGTCGATGGGGCTGACGTGCCGCGCGAAGACGAGCATCGGGCCGGTACGGGCGAGCTCGTCGCCTTCTACCTCCACCTGGAGACCGAAGAGGCGGACGCCGGCGCGAAACAGGCTGCCGGCCCACCAGCATTGAAGACGAAAGTTCCTCTCGAGAAAGCGCTCGCGATTGGAGCCCCGAGTCACCCAGATCCAGGCACTGCCGGCCATCCCGCAAGCCTCGCAAGCCAGGTAGACGTGGGCCATGGCGATCGCGCGGACGGTCGCCAGGCGCCGCCGCCCGCCGATATCAACGACGAAGGCAAGCGGATACAGGACGGGGGCAAGCGCAAATGCGAGCAACCCGGCGAGCAAGTACACCGGCCCCGTGAGCAGTCGGCGCCGGTAGGTCTGCAGGCGGGACTCCTGCCTGGGAAGGCTCCAGATCCCGGTGGGCTCCCTTGCGAAGGATTGTTCAATCATTTGGCGCGCATGCTACTCCGTGACAGCAGGAGTGGGATGGTGTGAGTCATGTCATGTACGAAGAAGAGTTGCCCGGCGTTCACTCGATTGGCCATACTCCGCGCCATGAGCCAAACCGCCGCCCTGCTCGGGGGCACGCCAGCCGTCATCGCCGCCACGCCCCCATGGCCGCTCGTAGACCGGGAAACGCTGGCCGAGATTACGAGGGTGATCACCGAGGAGACCCTCTGCCCGGTCGGGGCCGAGGGCACGCAGGGCGAATTCGAGCGCGCGTTCGCCGCACTGCACGGGCGGAAATACGCTCTTGCCGTCAACGGCGGCACGGCAGCGCTGATGCTCGCGCTGCACGGGGCCGGCGTGCAACCGGGCGACGAGGTGATCGCATCGCCGTTCACCTGGGGCGCTTCGGTCAGCTGCATCCTCCAAAACTTCGCGATCCCCATCTTCGCCGACATCGACCCGCACACATTCACGCTTGATCCGGACTCGATCGAGCAGCTGATCACGCCGCGGACAAAGGCGATCGTAGTGGTCCACATCTTCGGCTTCCCCGCCGACATGACCCGCATCATGGAGGTCGCCGGGCGGCACGGGCTGGCCGTCATCGAGGATTGCGCGCAGGCGCACGGGGGTAGGCACGCGGGCAGATTGCTGGGCTCGTGGGGGACGGTGGGCGCGTTCTCGCTCCAGGCTTCGAAGAACCTGACCGGGGGCGAGGGCGGCATCCTGGTCTGCGACGACCGGGAGATGTACGAGCGGGCGATGAGCATGGGCACCCACCCGCAGCGGCTGTACGCCGAACTCGAGCTCCCTGAATTTCGGGAGAAGATCGACAGCCTGGCGTTCAACTACCGGATGCACTCGATGGCGGCCGCGATGGCGAACACCCAACTGAAGTACCTGGAAGAGTGGACCCTGGCTCGCGGGCGGAACGCCCAACGCCTGTGCGACGCAGTGCGCGATGTGCCATACGTGGACGTACCGGACCCGCTGCTGGAGACCGACCGGCACGCCTACTACAACATCCCGTTCACGTACCGGCCGGATGTCCTGCCACTCTCCCGGGATGAGTTCGTTGAGGCACTGAAAGCCGAGGGCGTGGCCGCAAACGTCTACGTGAAGGTGCCGCTCTACCTGCGACCGCGGTTCCAGAACCACGACTACTTCGGCCGCGGCTACCCCTGGGCACTCTCGCCCGATCCCATCGAGTACCGGAAAGGCGACTGCCCGGTCGCCGAGCGCATGGCGAAGGTCGAGTTTCAGGTGAGCGGGAACTACTACGTTGACGAGCCTGAGTTGATGGCGCAGATCGGGGCAGCGATCCGGAAGGTGGGGGAGAACGCGGCGGAGTTGCGGGCGTGGTTCGACGCGAAGAAAGCGCGGAGCTAACCAAACCGGCATGGCGCAGTCTCTGCGCACCCCGAGGCTGTCCCTGCCGCCGGGGCTCGTGACCCGCGGGAAGGCTAGTTGTTGATCGGGACGAGGTAGGTGCAGACCGGATCGCCCAGGACACGGTGCGCGGCGCGCTCGATCCCCTCGACAGCGAAGGCGGCGCGCATGCAGCGTTCTTCGGCCTCGCAGACCCCGGGGTGCTGCGGAGCGACCCCCATGAGCGGGCAGTGGAGGAACGACACCCGGGCGACTGTGCCTTCCATGGTCACGGATGGGAAGTACCCGTTGTCCTCAAGGGCGGAAATGGCGGCCTTGAAGCGGGTCGACGGCTCGACACCTTCGAGACGAGCCAGTGTCCGGCGCATCTGGGCCTGCGCAACCCTTGTGAAGACGCGGTCGCGAACGTCACGGTCTTCGGCCTCAACGGCCGCAAGGAGGGAGTCGGCCATCTCCTCATAGAACTGGGGGAAGAGTGTCTGGCCCGACGCGGTGAGGCTGAACAGGTGCCGGGGGCGCCCCGGGCCGCGGCGCTCGAGGTCGAAGGAGACGAGCCCCTGGTCGACGAGCGCCTGCATGTGCTGGCGGGTTGCGCCGATGGAGAGGAAGGCCTCAGTGGCGAGCGTTTCGGTGGATGCCTGGCCGTGCCGCTTCAGGATAGTCATCAACACCCGTCGGGTGGGATCAAGGAGGTCGAGGCTGCAGTGGCGTGCCATGGGCGGAGCCTACCCCTTTGTCAAGCCTCCCGCTTGTGACGAAAGTCACCATTTTGGGGTTTTACAGGGTTAACTCGACACATCTGTAAGAAACTATTGGCCGGGCCGGGAAAAGCGGTCTACGCTCTGGCTGATGGAGACCTCTACGCAGGCCCGGGCCAAGGAGATGGTGGAGCGCGAGGGGCTGAGCCTGGTCGGCGTCGCTCCTGCACGGCCGGTCGCTGGCGTCCGGGAGGCGGGGATGGCGGCGCTCCGGCAAGGACGGCTGGCCGGGATGGCGTGGATGAACGAGGCGTGGATCGAGCGGGCCGCGGACCCTCAGGCATTCCTGCCGGGTGCGCGGTCGCTCATCGTTGCCGGGCTGCCGTGCCACTCACGGGATCCTGAGGCAGACACCGCGGGCCCAACACGGGGCCGGGTCGCACGCTACGCCCGGGGGCGCGACTACCACCGGGTGTTCGAAAAGCGGTTGCGCCGCATCGCCCGGACGATCCGGGAGGAGTTCGGCGAGGCGGCCCGAGCGACCGTGGACTACGGGCCGCTGCTGGAGCGGCCACTTGCCGCCGCCGCGGGATTGGGGTGGATCGGGAAGTCGACCATGCTGCTCATGTCCGGTGGGGGGCCGTGGGTGCTGCTGGGCGTTGTGGCGACAACGCTGGATCTGGAGCCGGGTAGGCCACTGAGGAAGACTTGCGGCAACTGCACCCGCTGTATCGCGGCGTGCCCGACCGGCGCCATCGCCCCGGATGGCCACACGGTCGATGCCCGGCTGTGCATCAGCTACCACACCATCGAAAACCGCGGCGTGGTCCCGCGGGAATTGCGGGCCAAGTTCAAGGACTGGGTGTTCGGCTGCGACGACTGTCTCGACTCGTGTCCGGTGGGAGCGAGCCGGTGGGAGTCGTACCCCGAGTTCGCCCCTACGACCGTGGACAATGCGCGACCTGCTCTGCGCGACCTGCTCGCGCTAGACGAAGAAGGCTTCGCGGCCCGGTACCGGGGGCGCGCGATCATGCGGGCGAAACGTGACGGGCTGGTGCGGAACGCGTGCATTGCGTTCGGGAACGTGGGGACGGCCGAGGACGTCACCGCGCTGGCAGGTGCGCTGGCCGATGAATCGGTGCTGGTTCGGGGGCATGCGGCCTGGGCGGTGGGACAGATTGGCAGGCGCGTGGGGGTGGCGGGCTGGAGGCAGACACTTGAGGCGCGGCTCGCGGTGGAGCAGGATCCGTGGGTGCGCGAAGAACTCAGGTTCGCGATCGAGGGAGAGTGACATGGCAGAGCTGACACTCCTGGAGCGCCGCCAGATCGAAGCGGGGGTGCTCGTGCCGATCATCCGGGCGATGCAGGCCGAGTTCGGGGCAGAGCAGGTGAACGCCGTGGTGGCTGCGACCATCCGAGGAATCGCACGGGCGCAGGGCGAAGCCGAGCGTGAGCGCACGCGGATTGCGACCGTCGAACAGCTCTCCGCCCGGATGACCAACGGCGTGCTGCGCGAAGGATCGCTCATCGTGGATGTGGTGGAGCAGAGCGATACGCGCTTCGGGTTCAACGTCACCCGCTGCAAGTTCAAGGAGATGTACGACGAGATGGGGGCTGGCGACCTGGGGTTCCTGCTGTCGTGCAAC
>CAUJEQ010000075.1 GCA_963169135.1 Chloroflexota bacterium | reverse complement strand
GGCGCCCCGGCGGACGCCAAGGTCGTGCTCGTCGCCCGCGAAAAGAAACCTGCATCGACACCGCCCGGGACGGTCGCGATCGTGGTCACCGATGTGGATGGTCTCTCAGGAATTCGCGCGACGGCTGGTTCGCCGTTCCTGGTCGAGGTCGGCGAAGACCGCACTCTCGCGGGGTTCAGCGTCTCCGAAGTGAAGGCGGCGCTCAACGTCGAAGTGCTCGTTGAGAGCGATGGCGGCGACCCCACGTCGGACCACCTGGTGATTGCACCGATCGGTTCCGACGCCGGCCAGCCCTACTTCCGGCGCTTTGATTCGAAGGCGGTGGTCGTCCGGTTTGACAAGACCGACCAGCACCTGGCGGCCATCAAAGGCCAACCGAACCTGCTCATCCTCACCGGGGGCCGCCGGCCATCGGACTACCTGTTCGACGCCGCGGGCGCCAACGGCATCCCGGTGCTGCTCTCACGCACCGACACCGAAAATACTGTCATCGCGCTCGAAGGCATCTTCGACCGCACCCGGTTCCAGGGTGAGCGGAAGCTCGACCGGATGGCCGAACTGCTCGCCGGTTCCGGATTGGCCGAAGCGCTGGCGTAAGCCGCCCTTCCAGTTTGTGCATGCGGCATCGAGCGAAAGGCTATTCGCCGATCACTGGTCCGTCCTCGGTGGACTGTGCCTGTGAGCGGTTGCCGAACGGATCTCGCATCGGGCGCGCGGGCGCCTGGACTGGCTGCTCCGGCGCCGGGCGTGGCATGGGCCGAGGGGTGGCCTGCGGCGCCGGTTGAGGGGCGGCCGAAGCCGGGCGGGGTTGCGGAGCTGTCTGAGGACGTGCCGATGGCGGCTGGGCGGCCTGCGGGCGTGGCTGGGGTGATCGCACCGGCCGCGGACCGAACCCCTCGCGCGGCGGCTTTTCGAGCCCGCAGTACGGGCAAGCCACCCATGCGTAGCTCAATGGCTTCGAGCACTGGCGGCACGGTTCCTTCAACTGGGTCCGGCACGACGGGCAGATGAGGTAGTCTTCCACCACGCGCCGCTTGCACGTGGGGCATGCCTTCTGATCTTCGAGCTCCTGCAACAGCGCTTCTTCTTCGAGCGAACGCTCGTACAGCTCGGTCAACGTGTAGCGGGGGCGCACAATCAGGTACACCCAGTGGCCCGGAAGGAAGAAGATCAGGACCAGCAGTACGGCCACGGTTTGCAGGATCGGGTCGCGTGTCCGCTGCCGGATGTCGCGGTATGTCCAGAACACGAGGGCCACCCAGATCGCCGCGAGGTAAATCGCCAACACGGCGACCACAAACTTCGCCGTCGCTTCCCACGAGCCTCCCGGCCACGAATCAAACATGCGGTTCTCCCATGCCGGCTCGACTGCCCGACGCCCAGACTAGTTTATGGCCAAAGTACGGGCGACCGTGAAATGGATAGGGTGGGTGAGCGAATGATAGACTGCCCCCGTGGATCCCACCGCCGAGCTGGCACCCCTCCTCGAAGGCCTGAACGAGCCCCAGCGCGCGGCCGTCACCCATGGCGATGGCGCAGTGCTTATCCTCGCCGGGCCCGGCAGCGGCAAGACCCGGGTCATCACGCAGCGCGTCGCCTACCTGGTCCGTGAACGGCGTGTGGCGCCGTGGCGCATCCTGGCCGTCACCTTCACCAATAAGGCCGCCCGCGAGATGCGGGAACGCGCTGCCCGCCTCCTCGGCGAAGACGCGAAAAACCTCCACATGGGCACCTTCCACAGCATGTGCGCTCGCTGGCTGCGCATCGATGGCGCCGCTATCGGGCTCTCGCCCGACTTCGTCATTTACGACGACGCCGACCAGGTCGCTCTCATGAAGCGGGTGCTCGAAGAACTCCATGTCGATCCGCGCCGGTACTCCCCCCGGGGCGTCCTTTCTCAGATATCGAACGCCAAGAGCGAGATGATTGTTCCCGAGCAGATGGCCGCCACCGTCCGAAGCTACAGCGACGAGGTGGTGGCCCGCGCCTACGCGCGCTATGAAGCGTCCCTCAAGGCCGCCTCGGCCCTCGACTTCGACGACCTCCTTTTCTACGCACTCCGCCTCTTCCAGAAGCCTGACATGCTGGAAAAGTACGCCGGCCGCTATCTCCACGTCCTCGTCGACGAATTCCAGGACACCAACCCCGTGCAGTACGCGCTCGCCCGCCAGCTTGCCTCGGTCCACGGCAACATCACTGTCGTCGGCGACCCGGACCAGAGCATCTACTCCTGGCGGAGCGCCGATGTGCGAAACGTCCAGTACTTCGAACGCGACTTTCCGGGCTGCACCATCTACCTGCTCGAACAGAACTATCGGTCCACGCCGGCCATCCTCCAGGCTGCCGACTGCGTCATCGGCAAGAACCCGGACCGGCACCCGCGCCAACTGTGGACCGAACGCGAGGGCGGCGACCTGATTACCACCTACGAGGCCTACAGCGACGAAGAGGAGGGCGAGTTCACCGCCACCGAAGTCGCCCGGCTTGTCGCCGCTGGCCGCACCTATGGCGACATCGCCGTCATGTACCGAACCAACGCCCAATCCCGTGCGGTCGAAGAGGCGCTTGTGCGTCACCGCATCCCGTACCGCCTGATCGGGGGCGTTCGCTTCTACCAGCGGCGGGAGATCAAGGACCTGATCGCCTACCTTCGGCTCATCCACAACCCCTTCGACGAGGCCAGCCTGCTGCGCGTCATCAACGTGCCCGGACGGGGCATCGGCGACCGTACCGTCGAACGGCTCCGGGAGCACGCCACCCGGACCGGCGCCACTCCCTGGGACGCCACAGTCGAGGTCGCTAAAGGCGTGGGCGTGGCCGGAGTCACCGGCCGTTCGGCGGCCGCGGTGCAATCCTTCGTCGCAACCATCGAAACACTGCAGGCGCAGCGGTCGCTCCCCCTCCCTGACCTCCTCGACCAGGTGCTGTCGCTGACCGGATACGCGAAGTACCTCCGGGACGGGGACGAGTCGTCCGAGGAGCGGATCGAGAACGTGCTCGAGCTCCGCTCGGTCATGAGCGAGTACGAGGACGTGGCAGGTGAAGGCGGCGACCTCGCGACGTTCCTCCAGGATGTGGCGCTCGTGGCCGACGTAGATGAACTGCGCGAGGGCTCGTCGGCGGTGACACTGATCACCCTCCACGCCGCCAAGGGCCTCGAGTTCCCGGTCGTGTTCCTCATTGGGCTCGAAGAGGGCGTCCTGCCTCACATCCGCTCGTTCGATGATCCCCGCCAGATGGAAGAAGAGCGGCGTCTCTGCTACGTGGGCATCACCCGCGCGATGGACCTGCTCTATCTCACGCGCTCCTACCGCCGGTTTTCGTTTGGGGCACAGTCAGCGAACCCCCCGTCGCGGTTTCTCGCAGACATCCCGGCGCACCTGAAGCGGCCCTTCGGCAGCACTCCGCGCACCTACGTGGAGGCGGCCTCCGCTCCATCGCTCTTCGATGCGGACGAGCCACCCCCGGCGGAAGCGCAATGGGCCACGGGAGACCGCGTGGTCCACCCCCGGTTCGGCGCCGGCACGGTCGTCAGTTCGCACTCGAACGGCGGCGATGTCGAGGTGGTCGTCGCGTTCGAATCCGCCGGGGTCAGGCGGCTCCTCCAGAGCTACGCCAAACTGGTGCCTGCATGATCGTTGAGCCCCTGTTCCTCATTCCCGAATCGTCGGACGAATGGCGCGACTGGCTGTCCAGCGGTGGCGTCAACATCCTCGGCATCCTCGTCGGACTGGTCATGGTGCGACTGCTCGTCGTGCGCGTGTTCGGTCGAGCCGTCCGATCCGCCGCGCTCCGTGCCGGCCGTGCCCGCCGGGAGGACCCGGCCATGGTCGAACGCCGCGTCAAAACGCTCCTCGCGACCCTCGGCTGGATGTTCA
>CAUJEQ010000074.1 GCA_963169135.1 Chloroflexota bacterium | reverse complement strand
GGTCGATGCCGTCGGTGGCGCTCCATTCGAAGTCGAACCGCCGTCCATCGACCCCGACGAGTTTCACCTCGGCTGTCACCTGTAACCCTTCGGGCGTTGCCGCGGTGTGGTTGATCACGATCTGTGCGCCCACGGTCATCTGGTCTGGCCCCAGGTTCGGCGCCATCCATTCGGCGGCGGTCTTCTCGACGAGCGCGCCGAGCGCGGCCGTGCTGAACACGTCGGGTGTGCCCGCGACGATGCGGCTGGCGAAGTGTTCCGGCGCGCAGGCGACTGACTGGCTGGCAACCGCACCGACTTTCATGTCTTCCACTGGCATTGACGCTCCCCCGATTGGTGTGTCGGGCGATATTAGCTCCCCGCGCCGGACAACGCCGCCATTCCCGATCGACAAGTGCCCATCCGCAATCGACAATGGATTTGGGTTCAGGGGGCCGGGTGACCGCGACAGTCCGCTGTCGAGGAAAGTCCGGACTCCACCGGGCAGGGTGCCAGGTAACGCCTGGGCGGCGCGAGCCGACGGAAAGTGCAACAGAAACATACCGCCCTTCTTCGGAAGGGCAAGGGTGAAATGGTGCGGTAAGAGCGCACCGGCGTCCCGGCAACGGGGCGGCCGTGCAAACCCCACCCGGAGCAAGGCCAAATAGGGGAGGAGGGCGCCCGGCCCGCTACCACTCCCGGGTTGGCTGCTAGAGCGCCGTAGCGATGCGGCGTCGAGAGAGATGGTCACCGTTCTTCCCTGGAAGGACACAGAATCCGGCTTACAGGCCCGCTGGACCCCCAATTCCTCCCCACTCGCAGGCTGACACCGCGATGACAGTTCGCTACGATCGGGGGACCAAGACCTCGACCCGGAGATGTCCCCCATGCCTGCCACCCAGGCCTATATCGATGTGACTGACGATACGTTCGCCACCGAAGTGCTGGAACGCTCGAAAGACGTGCCAGTGGTGGTGGACTTCTGGGCGCCCTGGTGCGGGCCGTGCCGCGTGCTTGGCCCCATCATCGAGAAGGTGGCGGCCGAGCACGCCGGCGCGGTCGTGCTGGCGAAGCTCAACACCGACGAGAATCCCCGCACCGCGACTACGTACCGCATCCAGGGGATCCCCGCCGTGAAGGCATTTCGGAACGGCCAGGTGGCCGCCGAATTCACCGGCTCCTACCCGGAGCCGCAGGTCCGCGCGTTCTTTGCGAAGATCCTCCCGCAGCCGGAAGAGAAGGTCGCAAGCCATGCGGAAGAGCTGCTCCGCCGGGGCGACATCGCCGGCGCCGAGGCCAGCTACCGCGACGTTCTGAAGACGCAGCCATCCAATGCCGACGCGGTTGTCGGGCTCGCCAGCATCCTCATATCCAGGGGAGAGAACGAGGCCGCTGAAGATCTCCTCGAGCGGGTCCCGGCGGATCGGCGGGCAAAGGTGCTCCGCCACGCCATCTTCCTCGGCGAGTTCGAGGCGAAGCACGGCCAGGAAGACCTCGAAGGTGAGGCTCGTGCCAACCCCCGCGACCCCCGGGCGCGCTATCGCTGGGGCGTCATGCTCGCAGCCAAAGGCGAGTTCGAAGCGGCCCTCGATGAGCTCATCGAGTCCGTCAGGATCGACCGCAACTTCGCGGATGGCGCCGCGCGCAAGGCTGTCCTTGCCGTGTTCGACATCCTCGGGCTCGATTCAGCGCTAACTCGCGAGTACCAGCGGCGGCTCTCCAGCGTCCTGTTCTGATCGCGTGTAGCAAGGCCTCATAGGACAATCGCCGCAACATAACGGAGTCCACGCCCCAAATGATCATCCACATGGCCGAAGGCGCGACCATCGACCAGGTCGAGCGCGTAATCAACCGCATCTCCCAGGACTATGGCCTGCGCTGCGAGACCATCGTCAGCAGCACCACCGTCATCGGCGTCAAGGGCGTCGCGAGCATCGTCGACGAAGGCCGCATCACGGAGCTCCCGGGCGTCGACCGTGTCATCCGCATCACGGAGAAGTACAAGGACGCGGCGCGCAGCTTCCATAACGAAGACACGATCATCCACGTCGGCGGCCACGTGCCGGTTGGCGGCGGCAACCTCACCTTTTTCGGCGGCCCGTGTGCCATCGAAAACGAGCAGCAGGCAATCGACTCCGCCCGGCTGGCGAAGGCGGCCGGGGTCGACATCCTCCGCGCCTTCCCCGACAAATCGCGCACGAGTCCCTACGACTACCGCGGGCTCGAACTGCGGAAGGGCCTTGAGATCGCAGCCGCCATGAAAGCCGATACCGGCCTGCCAATTGTCGGCGAGCTCATCGACCTGCGGCACCTCGACGCCTTCCTCGAGGTCGGCATGGACGTCATCCAGATCGGTGCGCGTAGCGCGCAGTACTCCCCGCTGCTCGAGGAGCTATCGAAGATTGACCGGCCGGTGATCCTGAAGCACGGCTTCGGGAACGACATGAACGAGTGGCTTGCGTCGGCGGCCTACATCATGTCGGGCATCGACCGGGAGCGGCGGACGGTGAGCGAGGGGAACAAGAACGTGATCCTCTGCTACCGCGGCATCAAGAGCTTCGAGAGCGAGACCCGCTTCTCGGCGGACATTTCGATGATCCCGCTGGTGCGTAGCAAATCGCACCTGCCACTGATCGCCGATCCAAGCCACAGTTCCGGCGACAAGAAGCTGGTGGAGCGGGTGACCTACGGGTTCGTGGCGGCCGGGGCGCAGGGCATCGAGTTCGACATCCACTCGAACCCGGCCGAGGCGCTCTGCGATGGTAAGCAGGCGGTCACGCACGAAGCGGAGCGGATCATCCGCCAGTCGCGCCAGGTTCACGCCATGCTCAGTGGCATCGGCATGGAGACGGGGTCCAGCGTGGCGGTCGCAGCGAAGTAGGTTCGACTGCAAACCTGCGCTGGCGCATGGCCGTATGGTGGCGATTCCCCCCATTGTGTGGCGCTGATCGAACTTTCGGAGGCGCCACATGGCACGGCTCACGCCCGCGGACGAGTACTTCTACCACCAGATCCCCGAACCGCTCCCGCAGGTCGCGACGTTCAGCGAGCACTGGCGTGAGAGCCTGTTCTTCGTGATGCACCCGGAGGGCGAGGAGGGGGACGTCCTCATCCTCACACTCGCCCACTTCCCGAAACGCGAAGAGATGGACTCGCTCCAGATGTGCCGCTTCGGAGGACAACTCGCCTTCGCGCGCCACGGCCGTCACTACGACGGCGACCCCCACACCATGGCGGTCGGCCCCGTCCGGGTCGACATCGTCGAGCCATACCAGACCGTCAAGCTGTGGGCCGACCCGGCAGAGTCGCCGATCGGGCTCGATATCACCTTCACCGCCCGGACGCGGGAGTGCGGGCTGCGCCGGGGGACCATGAAACGGGGCAGCGAGACGATCTGGGACCAGAGTCACATGATCCAGTCCGGCCGCTACAACGGCACCTACAGCTTCGGGGGCAAGACCTACGAGGTGCGGGACTGGTGGGGCCAGCGCGACCACTCCTGGGGCATCCGCGACCACCAGCGCTGCCCCATGTGGATGTGGCTCGCGATCCAGCTTCCCGATGGGATGCTCGGCATCTGGAACTGGGAGTACGCAAACGGCCATCGCATCTACCTCGATGGCTACTGGGCCCCCGCCGACATGAGCGACCCGGTCCAGGTGGTTGCCTTCGAACACGACCTGCACTGGACTGACGCTTCTGGCGCCCGGACGAGCTACGAGCGCGACGGGGCGAACGTTGCAGGGCTCGAAGGCGTGATCGCGGCGCGGCTCGAGGATGGGCGGGAGTTCCGCCTCGAAGGGGCGGGCCGCTGGCACGCGCGTTACGGCCAACTCGGTGGCGGCCAAATCAACATGCAGCTCCAGGAGGCCGATGGTCGCCGGGGGAACGCTGCCTACGAGATCACCGGCTCGTACCACCATCACTATTTCCCGGTTGCCCGCGCCGAGAACCTGCCTCCCGGGGACTGAGACGGGTGGCAGGGCCGTCGATCCGGGCGTAAGGTCAAAGGTCATCACCGTGACCTTTGGAATGGGGGGTTCGCATGACCACAGAAGCCACAGCGGCGCTCGCCGCCCTGCTCGTAGAGCAGGCGCCCGACGCCGTCATCTTCGCCGGCAACGACGGGGTCATCCAGACCTGGAATCCTGCGGCGGCCGCCATGTTCGGCTATTCGGAAGTCGAGGCAGTGGGCCAAAGTCTCGATATCATAGTGCCCGACCAGTTCCGCGATGCCCATTGGAAGGGATACGACCGCGCGCTGGAAGCGGGCGACACGAAGTATCGCGGACAATCGCTCCCCACCCGGGCCCAAAAAGCGAATGGCGAGGCATTGTACGTCGAGCTGAGCTTCGCGATTGTCCACGGGCGGGATGGCGCGGTGATCGGCGCTCTCGCCCATGCGCGGGACATCAACGACCGCTTCGAGAAGGACCGGGCGAGCCGCCGCCGCATGCGGGAGATGGAAGAGGAAATCAAGGCGCTCCGGGAGGCCGG
>CAUJEQ010000073.1 GCA_963169135.1 Chloroflexota bacterium | reverse complement strand
ATCGAGGAGTACGAGGGCAACTTCCCGCTCTGGCTCGCGCCCCAGCAGGCGGTCGTCATCCCCATCGCCGACCGCCACATCGAGTACGCACAGGAAGTGGCGGCGCAGCTGAAGGCCCACCGCCTCCGTGTCGAGGTCGATGCCCGCGGCGAACGCATGAACTCCAAGATCCGCGACGCCCAGATGCGCAAAGTGCCCTACATGCTCGTCGTCGGCGACCGCGAGGCCGAAGCGAAAGCGGCCGCCCTCCGCGTTCGCGGCGGAGGCGACATCGGCGCCGTCCCGGTGGCAGAAATCGCCGAGCGGCTCCGGAAGGAACGCGACGAGAAATCACTGACCCTCTGGGCCTGAGGCCGCGAAGGGGTGGGGGCTCGCTGAAGCCCCCGCCTCCTGTTCCCCGATTGCCCGGGTCCCCGACCCGGGCCAGCATGACCCCATGAAGAAGCTTCTTTTTGGACTCTGCACCGCCCTCTCGTTGCTCGCGCTCTTCGCCTGCGGCGGCGACGATGACGCCGGTAAC
This sequence comes from Chloroflexota bacterium, assembly GCA_963169135.1. Classification (GTDB taxonomy): domain Bacteria; phylum Chloroflexota; class Dehalococcoidia; order Tepidiformales; family Tepidiformaceae; genus Amarobacter. The sequence continues at coordinate 2,632 of CAUJEQ010000073.1, read as the reverse complement.
GACAACGGCAACGGCGGCGAACGAACGCCCACCTCCAGCGCGGGCAGCGACGCAACTCCGACCGCCGAAGACCTCGAACGCCTTTCCAACATCGATGTCCCGGGCTTCACTCGCTCCGACAGCCGGGTGATTGCCTCGGCCGCCAACGCCCTCTACACCTCCACCGAAAAGACCGCGGGTGGAGCCAGCATCCTCGTGACCGTCCGTGTCGCGGGCTGCGATCCGTTCATCTGCGGCACCCTCGACCCGAAGGACTACGAAGGCGCCGAAGCACAACGCAGCCTCAAGTCCGTGCTTTCGACGGCCCTCATCGAAAGTCCCGATCTCATCTGGGACTTCGGTCCGACCGAACTCGCTCCCGGCATGACCGGCCTCCACACCTATGCCGCCGGCTACCTCGAAACGAAGGAAGCCTCCGGCACCTCGCGCGTCTCCGCAAACGCCTACCGCGCCTGGTATCACGACGGCAATCTCCACATCTTTATCGAAGTCTTTCAGCGCGGTGGCGATTCGCCCCAGGCCCTGGACGACGTGAAGGCGCTGATGTCCATGGCCGAAGCGGAAAAGGCTGTCAAAGACGTCTTCGCCGCTTTCGCCCCAGAGTTCGGCAAGTAACGCGTCAGCGCGACTCGAAGAACTCCCATACGGCCCGCGTGGCGTCGAGTTCTTGCGATGGCGTGCCCTGGAGCGCCGTGGTTCGCGCCGGCATCTTCCCTCCGGGCCACGGATGATCCGCACCGGCGATCACGACGAGCGCAGCCGTCGCTCCGCCTGCGCATCCGCTCCACGCCGTAGTGGTGAGCGCGCCTTCAGTCTTTGTCTCCGGGCTGCCGGTGCAGCCGACGACTGCGGTCCACAGCCGCATCGAATCCGCCATCGAGACAAACGCGACGTTGGCGATCGAACGGGTGCCCTCGCCACCCTCGATCGGGTGGTTCTTATCCGAGTCACCATGGATGGCCAGCAGGTCGACGGGTCCATGTGGCGAACAGGCCGGGATCTCCAGCGAACCCGCCACCGGCGCGACCGCCACGACCCTGTCCGCCCGCTCGCAGGCGAACCGGAACGTCATCATCGCCCCGTTGGAATGGCCAGTCATGAAGACGCGCTCCGGGTCCACCGGCAGTGTCGCCTTTAGCCTGTCGATGAGAGCTGCCAGGAACCCTACGTCATCGACATCGTCGCGCGCCGATCCGCCGCAGCAGTTCCCGGCGTTCCAGGTCCGGCCCGTACCGTCCGGGAAGACGACGATGAATCCCTCCGCCTGCGCCGTCTTCTCGAACTGTGAGTTGTCAGCTAACTGGTCGCCCGAGCCGAATCCCCCGTGGAGCGCCACCACCAGCGCCATCTTCGAGCCTGCCGTAGCATCCGATGGGACGAAGAGCCGGTACGTCCGCTCGCTACCGTCGTGCGTGAGTGTGCCGTGGCTGGTGCCGGTTTCCAGCGGTGCCGCTTGCGCGATTGCCGTCGCCGAAGGCGTGGCCGCACTGGGGTTCGCACCCGGCGGCTCGCTTGCCACCGCTGTCGGCTCGGTGCTGGCCTGGGTCGGGGGCGCATCGTCACCGGAATCGCGGTCGCGGCATCCCGCGAAAAAGACGGCGGGGACCGCGATGAACGCGATCCCCATGATGAATCGCAGCTTTACCATGCCATCAGTATGGCGGCCGTCGCTCAGGAGGTGACGGCCACCGCCTCGCCTTCCACCACTGATTCACCGTTCTGGTTCACCGTCGCGACTTTGATCGTCGCGAGGCCATCTTCGACCTTCGTCACTTCGAGCTGCGCCGTGAGCGTGTCGCCGGGCCAGACCTGCTTGGTGAAGCGGACGCCGTACTTCTTCAGCGCCGTCACGCCGAGCCAGTCCGTCAGTGCGCGCCCGGTCAGGCCCATGGAGAGCATCCCGTGGGCGAACACCGACGGGTAGCCGGCCATCTTCTGGGCCGCGCCCTCGTCGTGGTGCAGCGGGTTGAAGTCACCGCTCGCGCCCGCGTATTTCACGATGTGCGTGCGGTTCACGTTCTCGATCACGACCTGCTCGTGCTTGTCGCCAACCTTGAGTGCCATGTTCGTGCCCTTTCTACTGGTCCACGGCGCGTTCGGTCTGCACGCCGACGCTCGTGGCGGTGACGCAGAGCACGCCATCCTGGTTGCGGTACTCGGTGACGCTTTCAGAGAACATCAGCTTCCCGCCGCGGCGGCCTTCCTTCTCCCAGCGGTTGCCGGGGCGGTTCGTCACGGTCAGCGTGTCCCCTTCGTGGATCGGGTGGTGGTACTCGTAGTGCTGCTCGGCGTGGAGCCCGCGGCCGAGCCCGCCGCCACCGCCGCCGCCCTCCGGGCGCTGCGGGGCCGGGCCCTTCCGCGGCCGGGTGAGGTCGAGCGGATAGTTTGGCTGCCAGTGCGCGCTGCACTGCACGAACGTCGGCGGCACAACCATGCCGCCAACGGCCTTCGTCGCCGGGTCGTTCGGGTCCGAGTACTCGGGCCGGATGTCGAGGACCGAGCGGGCAAACAACATGATCTGCGTGCGGTCGACCGGGAATTCAAATCCCTCGTCTGCCATGGGGTCTCCTTCTGAGATGGTGATTGCGGGGCCGATGGTACCGGAGCGATCCGGACTCCGCCACAGTTGGGC
>CAUJEQ010000072.1 GCA_963169135.1 Chloroflexota bacterium | reverse complement strand
GATGGATTCGATCGGCACCGCCGCCGCCGGGCTCGTCACCACCACCTGGATCGCCTCGAACTCCTCTTCCACGGCCGCGAGAAGCCCAGCGATCTGCGGTTCGCCGAGAGCTATCGCGATCTCGGCCGCTGTCGCCTCGCTCGGGCTCACCACGGTCACGCCGAGGTCCCGGAAGACGGGCGCATGCACAGGCTCATCCACCCGCGCGATGACGTTTCGGCAGCCGAACTCGGTGGTCGCCAGGCGGGCTGCCAGGAGCGCCCGATCGTCGTCGGGTGTGGTGATCACGAACGCCGTCGCGTCCGCGAGCTTGGCTTTCCGCAAGGCCTCGATGCTTCCGATATCGCCCAGCACTACGTCAAAGCCTTCCTCCCGCGCCAGCGTGACCGACGCCTCGTCCGAATCGATCAGTACCACGTCACGGCCCGAAGAAGTGAGCTTCGAAGCGAGATGGCGGCCGGTCGCCCCGGCCCCCGCGATCACAGTCGTCATGGGATACACCTTCAACCATCGGGAAATGATGCCCGCATAAGCGGACTGGACAGCGATGGTTGTCGCGATAACCACGAACACCATCGCCACGAGCGGTCCGCCATCGTTGGCGAGCCGCGGCGTTGCTTCGAGCGCGACCACCCCGGCCAGCGAGGCCGCGACGACGCCCCGGGGCGCCACGGCCGAGAGAAACACCCGCTCCCGCCAGTTCAGGTTCGAGCCCCAGCTGCTGAGGACCACCACCAGCGGCCGCCCGACGAACACCAGGGTGCCAACCACCACCAGTCCCTCCGGGAACAGGCCGCGCAACTCGTCCAGGTCGATCCCGGCCGCGAGCAGCACGTAGACGCTCCCCACGAGGAACACAACCACCGACTCCTGGAAGTCGTTCAAAGACTCCCGGTGAGGGAGGTTCAGGTTCCCGGCGGCGATGCCCATCACCACCATGGCGGTCAGCCCCGCTTCGTGCGCGAACGATTCGGCGGTCGCAAACGCGATCACCGCTCCCGCGACCACCAGCAGCGATACCTCCCGCGACGACAGCCGCTTCACCACGCGAGTCAACGCCCAGATGCCAACCGCGCCTGCAGCACCCACGGTCACCCCGATAACCACCCGCTCCACCACCCAGCGTGCCGGTCCAGCAGCCTCGAACGATTCTGCGACGGCCACCTGCAACAGGAACAGCGTCAGCAGCGCCCCGAACGGGTCGATGATGATGCCTTCGCCCATCAGGGTCGTGCGCACCCGTTCGTTCACCCGGACGGCCTTCAGGAGCGGCGTGATCACGCTCGGCCCGGTCACACACACCAGCGCCCCGAACAGGATAGAAAGCCGCCAGCCGAAGCCCAGCGCATAGTGGGCCGCCACTGCCCCGACGATTGGCGTCACGATCAGTCCGAGTACCACCAGGTTCCGGACCACCGGGCCGACCACCCGGAGTAGCCGCCAGTTCAGCACGGTCCCGCCTTCGAACACGATCAACGCGACCGCGAGCACGACAATCACGCGGATGAGGTCGTGCAACTGCTCCGTGTCGATCGCGCCAAGTCCGTCGCGCCCAAGCACGACGCCGCAGGCCAGCAGGATGACCGGCACCGGGATCGGCAACCTGCGCGCGATCACCTGGGCAGCAACAGCGCTCCCCGCGACCACGGCGAGTGCGCGCAGCGCGACATCTACCTCCACGCGGCCCCCCCGATCGGGCACTCAGCGAGGATTGCCACCAGGTCCATCACCCGCCGAGCCTATCAGGAGCGGCGGTAAAGCCCCATGCCCCCGCACCCTCGCGCTCGCGATGGGCTCCTCCGCCCTCACGGCCGGTGCACGCCGAAGTGGGGCAACTGCCGCCCCAGCGCTCGCCGCCCGAAGGCCAGCACCAGGCCGGGCACGCTCCGGTAGTGCCGGCTCACCTGCTCGATCGCGTTGGCCGCAGCGTCGAGTTGCGCCTCTTCGACCATGAGCGGCGGTTCGAGCCGCAGGATGTTCGTGGCGTTGAGCGCGTAGGCCGTGATGATATGGTGGTCTTCGAGCAGGATGCTCGCGAACATCGCCGCGAAGTATTCCCGGCTGAGCCCCTTCGCGATCGGCGGCTCGCCGAATTCCAGCCCCAGCAGGAGCCCCTTGCCGCGGACATCCCGGACGATCTTCGACTCCCCGGCGATCCGTTCGAGGCGTTCGCGAAAGTGTGCGCCAAGCGTGGCCGCCCGGCCCGCGTAGTCGTCGCGTACTGCGATTTCGATCGCCTTCAGCGCCGCCGCGCACGCAAGTGCGTTCCCACCGAACGTCGAGTCGTGGAGCATGCAGGTGTCGCGGCTGCCATAGGCGCGCTCCCAGACCTCGCTCGTCGCGATGCACGCTCCGACCGGGGCGACGCCACCACCAAGGGACTTGGCCAGCGCCATGATGTCCGGAACGACGTCCTCGTGGTCGACCGCGAACATGCGCCCGGTGCGCCCGAACCCGGTCTGCACTTCATCCGCGATAAAGAGCGCGCCGTGCTGGTGGCAGAGGTCGAGCGCGCCGCGCAGGTAGCCGACCGGCGGCACGACGATGCCGCCCTCTCCCTGGATCGGTTCGACGATGAAAGCCGCCGCGGGCAGTCGTTGCAGCTCGCGCTCAAGTGCGTCGAGGTCGCCGAACGGGACGTGCGCGAAGTCCGGCACCAGCGGCATGAAGGGCGCCCGGTAGTGTTCGCGGCCGGTCGCCGAGAGCGCCCCGAAGGTCAGCCCGTGGTAGGCATTCTCCGTGGAGATGACATGGGTCCGCCCCGTGCTCGCCCGGGCGAGCTTCAGGGCTGCCTCGACCGCCTCCGATCCGCTGCTACAGAGGAATGTCCGGTCCAGGCCGCCCGGCGTGATCGCTGCCAGCGATTGGCCCAGGGCTCCCGCCAGCCTTGAGAGTGCGATTTGGAGCAGGTTCGGCGTTTCGGCCACCTTCCGCACCGCGTCCTGGACCTCCGGGTGGTTATGCCCGGCATTGAGCGCGCCGAACCCGCCAAGGAAGTCCAGGTACTCCTGGCCCCCGTCGTCCCACACCGAAACGCCCCGGGCGCGCACGAAGTTGCGGTCGATATCCAGAAGGTGGACAAGCGACGCGATCCCCGGATTGATGTAGCGCGAGTACAGGTCGCGGGCGTCGCGCCGGTCGAGCGTCAGCGCATCCTCAAGGGTAACGATGTTCATTTGCCGGACCCCGTGAAACAGGGTCACCGATCGACCGGGGCGGCGGGAGCGCCACCCGGGCCGATGCGCAGGGCCGATCGCCCCAAGTCCATCACGCCCTTACCGCTCCGCCAGGGCCCTCGCCATCCGCTCCAGCCCCTCCTCCAGCAGCGGCCGCGGACACCCGAAGTTCATCCGCACGAACCCGTAGCCCTGTGGACCGAAGTTCTTCCCATCGCCGAATGCCACCCGCGCGTTCCCCAGGAACCAGCCGCACGCGTCGTTGCCGGGCAACTCCAGGGCGTTGCAGTCGAGCCACGCGAGGTACGTGCCCTCCGCGGGATAGACCGTGATGCCCGGCAGCCGCTCCCGCACGGACGCCGTCAGGTAGTCCCGGTTGGCGGTCAGGTACTTCGTCAGCGCTGCCAGCCAGTCATCACATTCGCGGTACGCCGTGGTCATGGCGACGTACCCGAGGATGTTCACGGCGCCGACCAGCCCGCCCTTGGCCGCTTCGAACCGCGCCCGGAGGTCGGCGTTCGGGATGATCGCCACGGCCGCCTTGAGCCCCGCGAGGTTGAACGTCTTGCTCGGCGCCATCAGCGTGATCGTGCGCGCTTCGACCTCCGGGCCCAGGCTCGCGATCGGCGTGTGTGCATTCCCGTCGAGCATCAGGTCGCAGTGGATCTCGTCGGAGATGATCCAGAGCCCGCGAGCAAGGCAGATATCCGCCATCCGCCGCAGCTCCTCGGCCGAAAACACCCGCCCCACGGGGTTGTGCGGGTTGCAGAGGAGGAACACGCGCGTCGTCTCGTCGATCGCGGCCTCCAGGCTCGCCCAGTCGATCTCGTAGCGGCCCGAGTCGCCGCGAACCAGGAACGCGTCCTGGCGCACGAGCCCGTGATGGCCGTTCGCGTTCAGGATCGGCGGATAGGCCGGCAGCTGCACGACGACGCCGTCGCCTGGCTTCGTCAGCGCCCGCAACCCCATGTTGAAGCCCGGGATAACGCCCGGGATCGGCACGAGTGCTTCGTGAGCAACCTCCCACCCGATACGGCGTTCCAGGCGGGACGTGAACGCCTCGTGGAAGTCCTGGGTTGCCAGGCCGTAGCCATAGAAACCCTGTTCCACCCGCTCCCGCAGCGCCCGCCGGACAGGCTCGGGGGAGGGGAAGTCCATATCGGCCACCGGCATCGGCAACACGTCCGGGTCCACACGCCCCCACTTCGAGCTGTCCGTCCCGCGCCGGTCGTACACCCGGTCAAAATCGTATTCCATGGGCACGAATCCTACGCCCTTGTCGCCTCCAGCGGGTTCGGCTCCAGCCCCCGGCAAGACGGGCGCCCGCCCGCCGCGTCCCGGGGTGGGAACCGACTTTTGTCATGGACGCCGCCAGTCGCCACGCGGTAGGTTGCGCCCAATTCGACGCCCCGGAGGAAGCTCATGCAGCCAGCCAACAGCCACCATTCCGCCATCGGAAGGACGAACATTGTCACCGGCCTCTTCTACATGGCAGGCTTCATGGTCTACGGCTTTGTGCTCATCTACCTCCGCGACTTCGCACCAGATAAAGAAGAGTGGATAGCAGAGAGCCTCGACGGAGACCATTTCGAGGCACGCCTTGCGCACGTGCACGGCAACCTGTTCGCTCTGCTCAACATCACCTTCGGCTTCGTCATGCTGAAGCTGCCGGTGCGGGGCACACTCGGGCTCTGGGCCTCCCGCCTTATCCTCGGCGGGCTCCTGATGCCCATCGGCATCCTGGCAGAAGTCTATATCGGCCTCCCTCCAATCCTGGTGATCATCGGTGGCGTCTCCATCCTCGCCGGGACGGTCACGCTCGGATGGGCCATCGCGCGGGGGAACCCCGCGGAAGGTTGACTTTTCCCCGGCCGGGAGCGGTCCATGCAGGGAGTTCACTACGGGCGCGTTGACTTCGCTCCCACGTCACGCCCAGAATTGCCGCCGCACCGCCCCACGCGCAGAAAAGAGGCAGCCAATGAGTGTCGGAGACACCATCCGCAAGAACCTGGAGTTTTGGCACTGGTACCCCCGTATGCTCTGCGAGGGCCTGACCAACGACCAGCTCCACTGGCAGCCCGAAGGCCACCCGAATCACATCATGTACACCCTCTGGCATGCCTATCGCTCCGAGGATGACCTGATCCACGGTCTCCTCATGGGCCGCCCTGGTATCTTCGCCCGCGATGGATGGGCTGCAAGGCTTCCCGTCGAAGCCACCGGCTCATCCCCGTTCGGCAACGGCCTCGACCGCCAGGGCATCGCCGCCGTCCGGCTCTCCCTCGATGCCGTCCTCGACTACGCCGAGGCGGTCCGCGCCTCCATCCAGGAGTACGCCGACACCCTCACCTTCGACCAGGGCGCCGAGCTGGTGAAGCTCCCGTTTTTCCAGGCGGTCTATCCCATGCTCGGCGAAGCGACTCGGGCCGAAGTGCTGACCTTCTTCTGCGTCGGGCACACCGCCGAGCACCTGGGCGAAGTCCAGTACATCAAGGGGCTCATGGGCCTCAAGGGCGCCCCGCTCTAGCACCGCACCCGGTCAACCCGCCCGCGCTTTGAACTCCGCATGGTGGGCGACCGCCTCCCGCACATATGCGGCAACGACCCCCGCATCCACCTGCGCCAGCAACGTGTAGTCGATGGTCGAAAGCGTGCTCGTACCCGGTCGAAGGAGCTTCCCCGGGTCGCTCAGGTACGTCCCATACAGGAAACGCAGACAAACGGCGTTCTTCGTCGTGCCGATGGCGCACACCCAGGCGCGCCGGTCCTTCCCGAGAATATAGGTGAGCATCCCGTAGCTGATGCGGCTCTCGAGTTCCGGCGCCGCCTGGCGGATGGCCCGGTCGATTTCGACAGCGATCGGTGCAAACCGCTTCTCGACACGGGCAATAAGGTCGTCGCGCGCCGGATCGCTCACGGGGGGCTCCCCACGCCGGCCGTCCTGGCCCGGAACACCCACACCGAGAGCAACAGGAACCGGATCACTGTTGCCACACCACCCGCCGCCACCGCGATGACGGTTTCGACCGGGCGCGCCGGATCCCGGACCACCTGCAGGCCGAGGTAAAGCACCGCCGACGATGCGCCCAGCCCGAGCAGGTACACCGCCAGGTACTGCACCGCCTGCACGTGCAGCGGGCCATTCGTGGCTGCGAAGGTGTACTTCCGGTTCGCTGCGAAATTGAACAGCATGGTCAGCGAAAGCGCCGCAAAGTTCGCCGCCATCGGGGCCATCAGGGTACGGCCGAGCGCGTAGAGCGCCACGAACGCCCCTGTCGATATCACGCCCACTACCGCGAATGATCCGAACCGCCTTGCGCCGCCGCGCCCGGCGGCGAAAACCCTCGGCCAGAGCCCCGGGGGGCGTCCTGCCCCGTCCCGCGTGTTGATGGTCATGCGCTCCCTGTTCGCCCGGCGCCGCGCCGGAGCCGCAGCCGATTATAGCGCCTGCCCGCACCGCGGCCGGTCGGCTCCGCGGCCCTGCGTGAAACGTTCGTGGAGAGAGCCGAGGCCTGTATACTCCCGTTTGGACCCCGGCAAGATCCGGTGGCGCTTTGGAGGGATCTTGCCCGGTCTGCGCGCAGGCAACTCGGTTGCATTCATCACGGTGGCGTTCGCCAGTGTCCTGGCGCTGGTGATCTACTGGCCGGGGCTCAACTCACCCTTCATGGGCGACGACTACCGCTACCTTCTCGCCTCCCGCGACATGTCCTGGGGCGATTTTCTCCACGATGCCTGGTTCCCCTGGGTCGAGCGCGAAGCGTCCGAAGTCTCCAAAGATCACTGGAGGCCGCTCTCGTGGAGCTACTTCCGCATCCAGTACCAGGTCTTCGGCGATGAGCGGATTGGCTACCACCTGACGAGCTTCGCGGCCCACCTCGCCGGGATCGTGATGGTCTGGCTCCTCGCCCGCCGGCTCAGGATCGCCACTCCCGGCGCGATCGCGGCCACGGTCATCTTCGCGGTCCACCCCGAAGGCTTCGAATCGGTCACCTGGATTTCCGCCCTGAGCCTGGTTGGCTTCCCGCTCGCGCTTGCGGGCTGGCTCGCTTTTATTGCGGCCGTCGAAGCTGACTCCCCGGCCAGGCGCCTGCGTCTCCACGCGCTTGCTGTCGCCCTCCTTGTCATCGCCCTTCTGAACCGCGAAACGTCCGTTGCCGTCTTTCCCGCGATGGGCTTCTGGCTTCTGCTTGTGCAGCGTCGCGACCGCCTCCGCCATCCTCGCGCCTACTTGCCGCTCGCACCCTACGTCGGGCTCTTCGTCGTCTATACGCTCGTCTCGACCTGGTTCTTCACCGTCCGAAGCGATGAGCAACTGAGCTTTGACCGGGCAACCATCGACCGCGCCTGGTTCTATGTCCAACACGCCCTCCTGCCGACGTCCAACGTGTCGGAACCCGTTATCCGTGCGCAGCAGCTCCTCGGACTGGTGGTGCTGGTCGTGCCATTCGTGGCCCTCTACAACCGGCGCTGGGCACTGCTCGCCCTCTGGCTTGGGTTCCTCGGCTCCATCCTTCCGTACGCGTTCTTCAGCGTGGGCTATGGCCCCCGGTACTTCTACTTCCCGGGCGCCTTCCTCGCGCTCGCCCTTGGCGCAGCCGCCGCCGAGCTCTGGCCCACCGCCTCCCGGCTGCTCAACGCCGACCGTCTCCGGCTGGTTGCAACGTCCGGGCTGGTCGTGGTGGCCTTCGCGGTCACCGTCATTGGCGCACGCCGCGTCGATCGCTGGGTCGAGGTCAACCCTGAATCCCAGCAGCGCTGGATCGATGAGCTTCTCGTTGTCCACCCCGAGTTCCCCGAAGATGGTGGCACCCTCTACGTCACCAACCTCCCGATGCCACTGGCGATGTTCTACGGCTACGTAGTCCAGCCCACAATCCAGTACCTCTACCCCGGAGAAGAACGCAAGGTCCAGCCCTTCTTCCGCGAAAATCTAGAAGAGGTCCGCCCCTGGCTCAAGCCCGAAGACGCACTCTTCATCTACGGCGAATAACTGGCGCGCGCGCCGTGCTCAGCGGGCGGGCCTGCCCTCGCGCCGTTCCGCGGCGGCCTTCTCAGCCCGCTCCACCGCGGTCTCGATGGCATCGTCCGCCGCCGAACCCGCCCCCGTCGCCACAAGCGAGTCCCCTGACCGCACCACGGCGGTCCAGAGGCCGCTTCAGTTGTTCAGCGACGCCTCGGCCACCATCTCGACGCCGGCGATACGCACAGCCCTGGACTCAATCGGCACCATGGGGAACCTCTCTTTGCCGGGAAATGCTACCAGAACCTACTCGCAGGCGAACTCGAACGTCCCCTTCACCGGCTCCACCTTGCCGCCCGTCACCGCGTACAGGTCCAGGAACGTTGCCGTGCCGGAGGCTCGCTTGCCATCGTTCTCGTACCCGTCGACCTGGCTGTCGCCTTCGCTCACGCCCGCCATCTCGCCAATGATGTCGCCGCCGGCGCGCCAGTCGAGGTTCTTCCCTTTGTCATCCACGCGGATCGACGGCTCGACACCGTCGATTCCTCCCTCTGGCGGGATCTGGATGTTCACCACGGCGTCTCGTCCGTCCGAAGACTCGCCCACGCCGACCAGGGTGCCAAACAACGCCCGGCAGTCCCGGTTGAGCGTGAACTCGTAGCGTTCTTCGCCGATGGTGACAACGGCGGTC
>CAUJEQ010000071.1 GCA_963169135.1 Chloroflexota bacterium | reverse complement strand
GGGCGCGGCTGGTGTTCGTCACGCTCCACGGCCAGGACTTCGCGATCGACCCGGGCGAGCTGCGGGCGGCGTTTTCGTCGCGGACGCGGGCGATCATCGTGAACACGCCGAACAACCCGAGCGGGAAGGTGTTCACGCGGGCGGAGCTGGAGCTCATCGCGGGGCTGTGCCAGGAGTTCGACACGCTCTGCATCACGGACGAGATCTACGAGCACATCGTCTACGACGCGAACGTGCACGTGCCGATCGCAACGCTGCCGGGGATGTACGAGCGGACGATCACGATTTCGGGGCTTTCGAAGACGTTCAGCGTGACCGGCTGGCGGCTGGGGTACATGACAGCGCCGGCCGAGCTGACGGACGCGCTCCGGAAAGTGCATGACTTCCTGACGGTGGGAGCGCCGGCGCCGTTGCAGGAAGCGGCGGCGGTGGCGATGGAGCAGGCGGACGCGTACTACCCGGAGTTGGCGGAGATGTACGCGCGGAAGCGGGGGATCCTGCTGCGGGCGCTGCGGGAGGCGGGGTTCGCGTGCCACCAGCCGCAGGGGGCGTACTACATCATGGCGGACTTTTCGAGGCTGGGGTTCGAAGGCGACGACACGGCGTTCGCACATCACCTGATCGAACGGGTGGGGGTGGCGCCGGTGCCGGGTTCGAGCTTCTACCACGGGGATGCGGGGAACCGGCTGGTGCGGTTCACGTTCTCGAAGTCGGAGGAGACGCTGGAGGAGGCGGCGCGGCGGCTGGCGAGGCGGTAGAAAGTAGAGGAAAGATGGAGTCGCGGGGCTCCGCCCCCGCTTGCCCCAGGAGGGGCACACCCAACGCCGCACCCAACCCGGCCCCGAACCGGAGGAAGGTTCGAAGGACGAACTGCGCCGGGGCGGGGGGACTCGCGGCTCGCGGCTCGTGCCTATCTTCTATGGCGGGGGCGATCGATAATCGCGTTCGAAATCGAGGGTTCCGGGTCTTTGTTCGGAGGAGAACCCGGTTACTGACTCGTTCGGGGTGATCTGCAGGATGACACAGGCAGCGAGTGCGCCGGGGAGGTTGGAGCGGCGGAAGGCTCGGACGCGGGCGGCGATAGTCGCGGCGGCGACGCGGCTCTTCCACGAGAAGGGCTATGAGGAAACGTCGATCCAGCAGATCGCGGAGCAGGCGGACACCGGTGTGGGGACGCTCTACGGGTACTTCGCTTCGAAGGACGACATCCTGCGGGAGGTGCTCCACCGGGCGCGGAACGAGGCGCTGGGGAAGTACCTGGCGACGATCGACGAGCAGACGCCGTCGATCGACCGGGTGTGCCGGGCGCTGGATTCGCTGGCGGCGTATCTGCGGAACAACCGGCGGATCCTGGTCGCGGTGTTCCAGGTGGCGGCCCGGAACCGGCCGGTGGACGAAGAGCAAGCGGCGTGGCTGTACAACCAGTACTCGGAGCTGCTGACCGAAGGGATCGCGCGGGGCGAGCTGCGGGCGGTGCCGGTGGACGCGACAGTGCGGATGCTCGTGACGACGTATATGACGGCATCGCTGGGGATAGGGGCGTGGTACGGGCGGGAGGACGACCGGGCCCTGGCGGAAGACCTGGAGACGTTGACGAGGGCACTGCTCGAGCCGAGGTAAGGGAGGGCAGCGGCGGGGGGCACAACCTCGGAATGGGGGACCGGGGCCGTCTCACCTGCCCACCCGCCGCGAACGACGGCGGCCGGCACCACAGAAACCGGCGGCCGTCTGGCCTACCCAAAGGTAGGACCTTCGGGAGGACTCTCCCGAGGGCAGTATGGCCGTAATTGAGTGGCCGAACGGGCCCTGCGGGAGTCCTGCGGGGGTTTTTCCGAAGGAGCGGTGTTTATTCGGGGGATGAGGGGCGCGTTGGGCGGGGCTGTTCTGCCTCGCCGAGGGCAGCTTCGAAGCGGTCGCGGGGGATGAGGAGGATGAGGAGGGCAACGGTGGCCATGACAATCGCGATGTCGCCGGCCTGGCCAAGGACCGGGATGCAGCCGGGGACGAGGTCGAGTGGGGAGACCAGGTGGGCGACGAGGGCGATCAGGAAGAGCCTGGGTGCGCGGCCGATGGCCCGGTCGCGGAGGAGGGCGCGCGTGCGGCTGCGGGGGCGGGCACGCTGCTGCTACGATCTGTGGACTACTCGGGGGACCCAGCCGTTGAGCAACCGGACAGGACCAGACCGCGACCGCATCAGGGCGGCCGTCATCGAAATGTTGAGTGCGATCGGCGATGACCCGGCGCGGGAGGGGCTGCTGGAAACGCCTCGGCGCATTTCGGACATGTACCTCGAGATTTTCGATGGGCTGGGGTCGGACCCTCGGGAGCACCTGAAGGTCGGTTTCGAAGTGGCGCACGACGAGATGGTCATCCTGCGGAACATCCCGTTTTACAGCATGTGCGAGCATCACTTCCTGCCGTTCCATGGGGAGGCCCACGTTGGGTACATCCCGGACGGGCGCGTGGTTGGGGTCAGCAAGCTGGCGCGCGTGGTGGAGGGCTATGCGCGACGGCCGCAGATCCAGGAGCAGCTGACGAGCCAGATCGCAGAGGCGATCATGGAGGTGCTCAAGCCGGACGGGGTGGGCGTGGTGATCGAAGCGGAACACCTGTGCATGACGATGCGGGGCGTGCGCAAGCCGGGCTCCAGGATGATTACGAGCGCGATGCGGGGGGACTTCAGAGACTCGCATGTCACGCGGGCGGAGTTCCTGAGCCTGCTGCAAGGGAAGCGTTAGGCGCCTGCACGCGGGTGTAGGATTGTGGTTGGAGGTCGACCATGGCGCAGCCACGAGTAGTCGAAATGGAACGGGAGGATGAGCCGGTCCTGGTGCGGGAGGGCGTGGGGGTGGCGGAGTACCTGGCGATGCCGGAGACGACGACGGCACACAACCTGATAGACGGGCGGCTCTACACGTCACCAGCACCGGAAATGCGCCACCAGGACATCGTCATGGAGCTTGCGACGGCCCTTCGGGCGTTCGCCCAAGAACACGGCGGGCACGCGTTCGTGTCTCCGATGGACTGCCACCTGCCGGACGGGTCGGTGTTGCAGCCGGACGTGGGGTATGTGTCGGCCGAGCGCGCGGACATTATCGAACGGTGGGTGATGGGAGCGCCGGACCTTGTGGTGGAAGTGCTTTCGCCGGGAACCCGACGGTTCGACCGGGTGAAGAAGCTACGGGCGTACGAGAAGAACGGCGTGCGCGAGGCATGGCTGGTGGATCCGGACAGCCAGACGGTGATCGTGTTCACGGGTGAGGAGAACGCGTGGCGGAAGGAGCAGTCGGTGCTGTTCGGGGACCCGATTCCGTCGGCACTGGCCCCGCTGGGAAGCGCGGGCCTCGAACAGTTTGTATGACGGAGCCGGGGGTCGAGACGGCGACGCTGTACCGGCAGGTCGGCGGGCGGGAGAAGGTGTCGGCCATCGTCGAGGCGTTCTACCGGCGGGTAGAGGGCGATGAGCACCTGCGGCCCATCTACCCGGAGGACCTGGAGCCAGGCAAAGAGAAACTGAAGCTCTTCTTCGAAGAATGGCTGGGCGGACCGCGCGCATACAGTTCTAAGTACGGGCATCCGCGGTTGCGGAGGCGGCACTTCCCGTTTGTGATCGATGAGAAGGCGTCAGGACGGTGGCTACGGCACATGCGGGAGGCGTGGCAGGAGGCCGACGTGGATAGGGACATCCAGGCAGCGGTGTTCGAGAGCCTGGGGCCGCTTGCACGTCAAATGGTGAACGCGGACGCGGATGTCCCGCGGGAACCGCTCGAGGACGCGTTCCTGCAGTAGGGGCAGTCGGCTTTCGCGCTTCGGAAGCTCGCGTAGAATCCGCCGCCATGGACGATGGAGTGCTTGCGGGGGTCCGGGTCCTGGAGATTGGCGGCGGAGTGCCTGCCGCGTTCGCCACGCGCTGGATGGCAGGGTTCGGCGCCGACGTGGTGCGGACGGAAAGCACTCCGGGGAAACTCACCGACGACGAGGCGGTCTACCTGCTGGCCGGGAAGCGGCGCATCAGGACGAATGCAGCGACGGTACGGCGCCTGTCATTGGCGGCAGACATCGTGGTGGAAGACCGGAAGCCCGGGACGATGGCGCGGGTGGGCCTCGACCCGGAGACGCTCAGGAGCGAGAAGCCAGCGCTCACGGTAGTGTCGATCACGCCGTACGGGCAGACGGGGCCCTACGCAGATTTCGAGGCCACGAACCTCACGTCGTTTGCGATGGGCGGCATCATGTCTTTGACAGGCATGCACCAACGGGAGCCGCTGGTGACTGGCGGCAGCCAGGCGCTGTACCTCGGTGGGCTGAACGCCTTCGGGGCAGCGGTGGCTGCCTATCTCGGCTTACTGATCCAGGGAGAAGGCGACTGGATCGACATCTCTTTGCAGGAGTGCATGGCAGGGATGCTGGAACTCTACGGACCGCGGGGTGCGTACGAAGGCGTGGCGAGCGTACGAAGCGGGAACCACGTACGAGCAACATGGGGCCTCTATCCCTGTGCCGATGGATTCGCGGGGGTTTGCGCGCTGGAGCGGCAGATCCCGGCGTTGTTCTCAGTGCTGGGCGACCCGGACCTCGATGACGGGCGCTTTCGTAACCCGCTCGAACGGCCCAACCACGACGACGAACTGCAGGCGAAGCTCTACGGATGGTTCGGCGAGCGGACGAAGGCGGAGATCCTGGAGCTGGGAGAGCGCCACAAGGTGCCGTTCGGGGCGGTGCAGGCACCGGGCGACCTGCTGGCGAACGAGACGCTCCGGGAGCGCGGGTTCTTCGACGAGGTGAGCACGGAGAACGGAGCAGCCCGAATCCCGGGGCGGCCGTTTCTCGGGCTGGCGTGGCGGGCCGGCGAGCTGCACG
The DNA here is from genome assembly GCA_963169135.1 of Chloroflexota bacterium. Lineage (GTDB taxonomy): Bacteria > Chloroflexota > Dehalococcoidia > Tepidiformales > Tepidiformaceae > Amarobacter. The sequence goes on along the minus strand of CAUJEQ010000071.1, from coordinate 2,306 downwards.
AGCCGGGCGCCGACACGGCCGCAATCATCGGCGATTGGCTGGGGCAGGTGCGATGAAGCGGCTGCCGCTCGACGGAGTGCGGATTGCCGACCTCACGATGATGTGGGCCGGGCCGTATGCAACGCGGGTGCTGGCGGAGATGGGGGCGGAGGTCGTCAAGATTGAGTCGCCGAAGGCGTGGGACAACATCCGGACGTTGATCCCGCAGCCAGGGGCGACCGACCCCTGGAACAGCTCGTACTACTTTAATGACTACAACCGTGACAAGAAGTCGCTGACGTTGGACCTGGCCGACCCGCGCGGGAAGGCCGCGTTCCTGCGGCTGGTGCCGCACTGCGATGTGGTGATGGAGAACTACCGGGCGGAAGTACTGGATAACCTCGGACTGGGGTACGAGGTCCTCCGTGAGGCGCGCGAAGCCATCATCCTGGTGAGCATGGCGGGCTATGGCAAGACCGGGACGGAACGAGGACATGTGGGATTCGGGCCAATCATCGAGCAGATGAGCGGGCTCGCATCGATGACGGGCTACGGTGACGACGGCGTACCGGTTAAGACGGGCATCTCATATGGAGACCCGGTGGCGGGGAAGGCGGCCGTGGCGGCGGTGGTGCTCGCGCTGATCCATCGGAAGAAGACCGGCCAAGGCGCGTTCATCGACCTTGCGCAGCGGGAAGTGCTGTCGACCCTCATCGGCGAAGCGTTCGTGGCGGCATCCTTGCGGGGGGAGGCGCCAGTTCAGCGGGGAAATCGAGATTCGCGTTACTTCGCGCAGGGCGTATACCGATGCGCGGGCGAGGAACAGTGGGTATCAATTTCGGTCCGGGACGCGGGGGACTGGGAACGGCTGTGCAATGCAACAGGGATCGTGATGCACCTGGGGGCGATGTCGAACGATGCCAGGCATGACGAGATCGACCGGCGGATTGCGGGATGGTGTGCGTGGCGTGGACCGCAGGAGGTACTCGAGGCCGTGGCGCGGGCGGGCGTCCCGGTGGGACGAATCCTGGACACGAAGACGATTCACGAGGACCGGCACCTGGAGGAGCGAGGGTACTGGGTGGAACTGCCCCACCCACGGATGCACGCATGGAAGCAGCCACGGAGTGCGTGGCAGTTCGTCGAAGCGCGGCCCAGCTTGCAGCGTCATGCACCGTTGTTCGGGGAGCACAACCTGGAAATCCTTGGCGGGTTGCTGGGTATGAGGGCGGACGAGATCGCGGAGCTTGAGGCGGCCGGTGTGATTGGAGACGCGCCCGCCAACCCCGGGGTCGGGTAGGCAGCCGTATCGCTGCTGGGACACGGCATCGCTACACTGGAAAACGATGTTCGATTCACTAACCGATAAGCTGCAAGGCGCGTTCCGGAAGTTTGGCTCCCGCGGCATTGTGACCGAGGAAGACCTCGACCAGGCACTGCGCGAAGTGCGGATGGCGATGCTCGAGGCGGACGTGAACTTCAAGGTGGTGCGCGAGTTCACGACCCGGGTGAAAGAGAAAGCCCTGGGAGCGCAGGTGCTGCGCAGCCTGAGCCCGGCACAACAGGTCATCGACATCGTTCACGGCGAACTGGTGGAGATCCTGGGCGGCGAGGCGCCAAAACTGGAGACAGCTTCGCGGCCGCCGACGGTGATCATGCTGGTGGGCCTGCAGGGGTCGGGGAAGACGACGAGCATTTCGAAACTGGCAAACCTGTTGAAGAAACAGGGCCAGCGGCCGTTGGTGGTAGCGTGTGACGTGTACCGGCCGGCAGCGGTGGAACAGCTGGTGACGCTCGCGAAGGCGCTTGACATCCCGTACCACGAAGAGGGGATCTCAGCGAAGCCGTCGGTGATCGCGGCAAACGGCCTTGAGAAGGCGAAGCGGATGAACGCGACGCACGTGCTGGTGGACACGGCCGGACGTCTGCACATCGACGAGGGGATGATGAAAGAGGTTGCGGACCTCCGGAACCAGCTTCAGCCGCAGGAGGTGCTGTTCGTCGCGGACGCGATGGCCGGGCAGGATGCGGTGACGGCGGCCAAGGAGTTCCACGACAAGGTTGGGACGACCGGGCTAATCCTGACCAAGATGGACGGCGACGCTCGCGGCGGCGCGGCCCTGAGCATCCGCTCGGTGACCGGGGTGCCGGTGAAGTTCATCGGCATGGGCGAGAAGGCCGACGCACTGGAGGCGTTCCACCCGGACCGGCTGGCGGGCCGAATCCTGGGGATGGGGGACATGCTTTCGCTCATCGAGAAGGCGAAAGAAACGATGGGCGACGAGGACACGGACCGCTTCAGCGAGAAGATGAAGAAGGGGACGTTC
>CAUJEQ010000070.1 GCA_963169135.1 Chloroflexota bacterium | reverse complement strand
GATTTATGTCGATTCCGACCTCGACCTGGCGATGGCGCTGAACGTTGTCGACAACGCGAAGACACGGCGCTACAGCATCTGCAACGCGGTGGACACGCTGCTCGTGCACGAAGCGATCGCGCCGCAGTTCCTGGGCAGGCTTGCCGCGCTCTGGGGTTCGAAGGTGACGTTCCTGGTGGATGCGCGCGCGGGCGAGCTGCTGGCCGGGAGCGGGGCACCGGTCGAGCGCGCGACCGAGGAGACCTGGCGGATGGAGCACCTCGCGCTGCGGGTGGGGGTGCGGGTCGTCGGTTCGATGGCGGAGGCGATCGAACACATCGAGCACTACGGCAGCCACCACAGCGACGCCATCCTGACGGAGAACTACAGCAACGCGATGGAGTTCCTGGACGAGGTCGACTCGGCGGCCGTGTACGTGAACGCGAGCACGCAGTTCACCGACGGCGCGCAGTTCGGCCTCGGGGCCGAAGTCGGTATTTCGACGCAGAAGATGCACGCGCGCGGGCCAATGGGGCTCCGCGAATTGACCAGCTACAAGTGGACCATTATCGGGAGAGGACAGGTACGACCACTGTGATTTCATTTGAACGGGAATGCCGCACACCCCATTCCGAGTCGTACACCGTCCTTGAAGAGGGGGGGATCGTCGGCCGGATCGACCTGCACTACCAGGGTTCAAACGTGTACGCGACGCTCTGCACGACGGCCGACGCGAACGAGGAGCGCATCCACCAGCTCATCGACGCGGCGGACGAACAGCTGGTGATGACGGCCGACCCGTATCGCGAAGACTTCATCGTGAGCGTCTGGCGGGGTTCGCCGGCGGGCGTGTACAGCGACGACACGGATGAGGACGACGAGGACGAGGACACGTTCCGGCTGAATTAGCCATTGGCTGTCGGCCATTGGCCACTGGCAAGTTCCGGCCGCGAAGACGTGACACGCCGTTCGGCAGGCAATAGCAGGTGTACCGCTTGGCTCGATCCGAGGCGGGTCAGTCATGACCCGCTGGGATGTTGCACGCCCGAACGGCGCGGAAGTGCGCGAAAACGGTGTGAGCCGGGATGCGAGCCGCGAGCCCCGACCGTGAGGGAGGGGAACCGCATTGAGCGCCTACAGTCGCCATCCAATCGCCGGGGGCTCACGGGGCGGCCGGTGGCGGCAGGTCATGGTTGGAGCCACATCGCACCCTCCCTCACGGTCGGGCCTCGCCGGTTTGTCGGCGGGCGGGTAACCGGTGGCAGCCGAGCGCGAGTTCCCCGCGCGATCGATACATCGGACCCTCCCTCACGGTCGGGGCTCGCCGGGTTCGGGCGGGTGGGCCGAGGTGGGGACTCCTCCCTCCTCCCTCCTCCCTCCTCCCTCCTGAGCGGGTGCCCGTAGCGGGGCGCGCTTGCTACAATCGCGGGTGGAGAGGTGTCCGAGTGGTTGATGGTGCCGCTCTCGAAAAGCGGTGTGGCGCAAGTCACCGGGAGTTCGAATCTCCCCCTCTCCGCCAGAACGACCGTTAGCCGCGCACCACGGCAGAAATGGGAAGGCCCGCCAGGTTTGGCGGGCCTTCTGCTTGTGCGGCTGGTTGGCGGCTCATGCGGAGCGGTGGACCAGGACGGTGTCGATCCAGGTGACCTTGCCTTCGTGGCGCTTGATGAAGAAGCGCTCGACCCGGTTGGGGGTGTTCAGGCTGGCAGCGATGCGGGCGTTGGCGGCGGCGCGGGCCAGTTCGGCGCCGCGCTGTTTGTGGACGATGGAAATGATTTCCGGGTGCCAGAGCGAGCTCATGGGTTGGTTTCTCCTCCAGGTGGTGGCCGGTCTGGCCTCTGTTTGTATTGAAGCGTGGATTGGGGGCGCCTACGCCATCCCCGGGGATGACCGCTTCTCCGCCATTGGGAGGAATCTGTGCAATTGGTCACAGATGGGGACTGGCCGGGATGGGATTGCGATTGTTAGCCGTGGTGCGTGTCCCTCGCTGACGCGCGGGGGCGCGTGGGGCGTGGTAGGGCGGCGGAGATGTCATAGGCCCGCCGGGTGGCGGGCCTATGACGCTGGGAACCACTCGCGAGACCCGCGTGTTAGCGGGGTTCGGGGCTGGTGGGATGGGCAGGGCGGGGTGCGGAGGACCCCCGCTGCGGGACCCGGGCGGCGACGGCGCGGACGGCGACGGCGATGCGGCTGGCTGCCGAGGGACCGTCCAGCGTATCGAGGCGGAGTTGCTTGCGGCGCTCGGCCTTGCGGGCGAGCTGCTCCTGGCGGAGTTGGTGGATGAGGTGGTGGCTGTGGGGGTCGAAGAGCGTCATGGTGTGCACCTCGTGTGCCAGGATTCCCGTTTGGGTAGACGTATTGGAACATAGCCAACTACCTAAGTCAATAGCCAAATACCTAATTTCTGTGAAGAACCGCACAGATACCTACGCTGCTGGCGGATCGGGCAGGCGGGACCCCTTGCGCAGCGTTTCTTCGAGTGCGCCCTGGACAAACTCGCGGAGGGTGGCGTCCGCAGCGCGGTAGCTCACCTGGTTGCCGTCGCGCTCGGAGGTCACGAGGCCCGCTTCGCGGAGCATCTTCATGTGGACGCTGACCGTCGGCTGGGAGAGGCCGAAGAGGCTTGCGAGCTCGGTCACGGTGGTGGCGTTGTGGTAGTCGGCGTGGAGGAGCTCCGCGAGGATGGCGAGGCGGGTGGGGTCGGAGAGGACCTTGAACCGGCCCGCGGCGCGTTCGGCGCGTTCGCGGCGGCGAGCGAGCTTATCGCCGACCCCGGACCCGACGCCAACGACGACGAAGCCGGGGAGGGCCCAGTAGAGCTGGCCTTCGCCGCCGAGCCCAAGGGCGACCAGGTAGAGTTCGCCGCGTCCGCGCGCCGCGGCAATCTGCGGCTGGAAGATGTCCTTGTGGACGAACGTGTTGCCCGGGACGAGGCGGCGGAGATCCTGTTCGTTCCGAAGGCGCGCCTGGAGTTCAGTGGCGGTGGCCTGGGCTTCGCGCCGGCCCTGCCGCTCCCAGTAGTGCTCGACCACGGCCCAGAGCCGCTGGAGCAAGTCACGGTAGCGGGCTCGCGCGGCGGCGTTGTGGCGGAGGAAGTCGACCCGCTGGTCGACAAGAGTCCAGACGTGTTGCGGTTCGCTGGGCAACGGCGGCGTCTCGAACTGTTCGGCGAGCGACTCGACGGCGCGCTCGATCGCGGGGCCGGCATCGGCAGCGAGGAGGACGCCGGCGCGCCATGCTCCGACGAGGAGCTCACCCCACTCGCCGTACGGGTCACCGTTTGGGAGATTGGCCAGGCCGTATTCGGGCCAAAACGACGGCACCTCCTCGACGAGTCCGCGGTCGGCCGCATCGAGTTCGGCGATCCAGGCAGGTACCCAGCGGTCGGGGTCCATGTAGTGCCGGCCGAGGAGGAAGAGGGCGAAGTGGAGCTCGATGACCGGGGCGATGGTGATGTGCGGCCCGGCGGTCCGTTGTTCGGGGCCAATTTCGGAAGGCATTGTTCTTTAACTATATACCTAATCCAGTGCGGGCACAGCTCCCGGCCGGAGTCGTGGCAGGTGGTGACCCGGGGCAAGAGTGAGTGTTCGATTAGTACTGATCAAGTAGAACTCCCGATGGCCGTCTTATTCGCCCGAACCGAAGATTCCAACCGAGTTCCTTCTGCGGGGGAGCATCACGCAGTCAGTGGGGTCCAGGCAAGACATGAGACGACACCGATCAGGACGGGTCGCCGCGCGATTCCGCGCGCCGATCGCCGCTGCATCAGCGGCAGCGAAGGCTGGCCACGCGCCGGCACAGACCGGGGAGGGGGCAATCCGATGACGTGGTTCAACAACCTGCGACTCCAGTTCAAGCTTCTGGCCGGGTTCACGCTCGTGCTGGTGCTGCTTGCCGTGGTGGCTGTCGTCGGGGTGCTGCAACTCCAGAAGGCCTCCGACCGGACGGAGAGCATGTACAGCGACAACCTCCTCGCTGGGCAGAACGTCATCGAGGCGAACCGCTTTTTGATTTCTTTCGCGCGTGACTTTCGCGGCGCCGTCCTGGCGACCGACCCTGCCCAGCGGAACAGGCTGCTCGACCTGGCCAGAACCGAACTGCAACGTGGCGGCGAATACTGGGCCGCGTACGTCGCCGCGGCCTCCGGCACCGCGGCAGAGGAGCAGCTCGCGAAGCTCGAACCGCTGGTGAAGGAGACCACCGCGACACGGACGGCCGCCCTTGACCTTGCCGCAAAAGGCGACATCGAGGGCGGCTGGAAGATGGAAACCGGCCATTTTGACAAGGTGCTCGAACAGAACCAGCTGCTTCAAGAGGCGGGCGAATACCAGGCCGCGGTTGCCTCCCAGGCGCGCGATAGCGCCGCGGACAACGCCGCATCATCCCGGACGCTGCTCATTGCGCTGACGGTTGCGGCCACAGGGATCGGCTTCGCCTTCGCATTTTGGCTAGCGCGGTCACTTTCCGGTGCGGCTGGCACCGTCGTGCGGCATCTTAAGAGCCTTCAGGATGAGGATCTCCGCCACCTGCAGGCCGCGATGACCGCCATGGCCGCCGGCGATCTAACCGTCACCGTGAAACCGGCTGCGGCCCGCATCACCCGCTTCAACAAGGACGAAGTAGGCCAGGCGGCTGCCTCGGTCAATGCCATTATCGACACGGTGGGCGAGACCGTCAGCGAGTACAACCGTTCGCGAGAGGCGCTCGCGGGGCTCATCGGCAACGTGCAGCAGAACGCGGGCAGCATCCTCACCGCGAGCGATCAGATCCGCGACGCCTCCGACCAGATGGCT
>CAUJEQ010000069.1 GCA_963169135.1 Chloroflexota bacterium | reverse complement strand
CCACGCTCTTTAACCACCGGAGACGCTGAGCAGTCTTGATGCCAACCGCACGTCAGATAGGCGCTTCCGTAATCAACGCCCGCGTAGATGTGGATGGTAGCTGGGGTAGTCGCGCCAGCATCATGCCCTGGAAAAAACGCTCCCAGAGCTGCACCGGCGGCGAGCAAGACGGCGAACAGAATGGACGTGAAACGGGCAGTCATTTCAGCAACTCCGAGGCGACCTGAATGAGCTGGGAGACGGTTGCGTTGTTACCGATGACCTCTGTCACCACGTAGCCGTCCACCGTCTTCACAGCGAAGGCAACGCGGGCGTCCACGGACTCGAGCCCGGGGATGCCCGCCACGACAGCGACTTGGTGCGTGCCCATGCGGGTTTCGGAGATGCGCTCGGCAGAGGCGCTAATGGAAACCCACGCCTCGGGGCGCAAGTACTTCACGATGTGAACCGTCACGCCAGGAGCCACGAGCAGCAGCCGGTCAGAAGTGATTACGCGGCCGTCGCATTCCCAGGCAGTGAAGCCGGTACCCAGAGCATCAGACCAGCCCCGTGGCAGTTCGCGCACGAAAATGTCCATCGAACTCCCCGCGATGGTATCGGGGTCGGCGATGCGCCCGGCGGGCTCCTTACAGGGCACGGTGTGCTCACCAAACCCGGTGCTGTCCGGGGCGATGCGCAAGCCGGCGATGACGCCGTCGAACTTGCCGCGTGTGTTCTCGTCGCACACAGCGTGGCCTGCGGAGTCCGGCGGATAACCCGCGGGTGGACAGGCTTCGAGTGGCGGTGCGGTTGTGGGGTCCGGCCGCACCGGGATTTCTGTCAGATTGCCGATTCCCGAATCAGCTCCGGGGTCGGCGACGGCGGAGTCCCTTGGGTCCCAAATCCCGCTGGTCACGATGCCGCGCATGAGGACGAAGCCAGTGAGCAAGGCCGCTAGACTGAGCCCGGTAAGGACGCCGATTCGACGACAGAAAAGACGGCCGGGTAGTCGCGATCGCACTTGAGAAACTGCTTGACAGACTAATCGCATTGCGATCCTCCCTGGCGGGATACGTCAGGAAGCGTCCCTCCGCGCGACACGGTGCGCAATACGGCTCTTTGGCCCCCGCCGATCGGCCGGGGTCAACCGGCCCCCTCCTCGTGGTCGCGCAACCACATGGCAAGCGAGACGCGGCTGGTCACGCCGGCCTGGCGCATTGCAGTCTCGACGTAGTGCTTCACCGTCGACGCGCTCAGCCCGAGCGAGAGCGCGATCTCCGCGTTGGTCATCCCGCTGGCGACGAGCGCGGCCACTTCGCGCTCCCGCGGGCTGAGGTGGTCTTGCTGCATCATCCACCTCCGGCCGCTCCGCTCCCGGAGTGCCATCCGTGTCATACCACGAATGCCGGTGCCGTTTCCACCACCGGAGGGTAAACGCGGGCGATTGGCCGGAATCCGCTACTTGATGATGACCTGCCCCGACATGGCTTCGCCGTGGGCCGCGCAGTGGTATTCGAAGAGGCCGTTGGTGGTGAACTCGTACGAAAACGTGCCCGAGCCCTTGAGGCGGGGCGATTCGACCGGGATGTCGCCGTCGTTGCCCTTGAACGTGCCGGTGAGCTGGTGCTCCTGCTTGCCGGTCCACTGCCAGAAGACCTGGGTGCCGATGGGCACCTGGAGGGCGCCCGGGGAGAAGCCGGTGTCGCTGACGGTGATGGTGCCGGGGTTCACGGGGATGCCGCCGGCCGGCATGGAGCGCTGCGCAGCGCCTCTCGCCTATTCGCTCTGGCCATTTGCCGCAAGGGCTTGGACGGCTGACAGAGTTGCGCGGAACGGAGCTGCCGACCCCGGTGATAGAGGTGTCGAACCAGCCTCTTCAAGAGTTCGCCGAAACCGCTCGCTCGCGACAAAGAGCAAGTCGTCGCCTGCGCGAATTGCTGTAGCTGGCTCGCCGGGCTGGCCCCAGTGAGCCGGACCAGCCTCCGGCTGGTACCATCGCAGGAAGAGCACATACTCGGCCCCGATCTGCAGGTCCACGATGTCCAAGGCACCGCCCGCACGCGGCAAGGGAGAGTTATCGAACCGATACGAGCTCGCCACACGAGTCTCGATGAGGGTGGGTTCATATCTTCCAGCAACTACTTCCGAAATGCGATAGCTACGAACGACGTCAGTGCGGATCAGCACCTCATCTGTGTGGTTCGATGGAATCTCTACCGTCTCGATTCTCTCTGAAAGCAGCGAACCCACGACGACAATCTCTGTCCGCGACACAAGATCCGCCAGGGTGGGAAAGTCCCCCCAGTCACTGTCGCTGCCAACTGTGAAGGCGGTGCGTCCGGGTAAATGGCCCAAGGCGACGGTTCCGCCGGCGAGCCCGACGAAGAGGAAGATGGTGATCAGGACGACACGTCGCATACTCTTCCTCTTCCTTAGTACCCGCAAGTCGGCGGCCAGGACGTCGATGGGTAGCGATGATTTACCCCGCATATGTCGTCTGATTGCGGTGAGTAGATGCTCTCGCGATTCCGATCCTGATTCATAACTGCTTGCGAAACAGAACTGTGCCTGATTCCAATGTGGTGGCCAAGCTCATGGCTTGCAACGGATCGTTTCACGTTCGAAGATTCGGAATCCAGCCGGTCGGTATTCAGCTCAACCAAAGTCCAAGAGCGTTGATTTCCAGGCCAAGTGCAGCCAAAGTCAGTGTGGCCTAAAGGTCCACTTCCAGTAAGCGGTAGTGCTGACCAATAATGCTGGTCTAGCCAGTAGGTCGTTGGCTGGAAGTATACCGGTGTCGCAGTATTGATCCAATTACTTCGAGCATCGCTAAAAGCCGTGGCGTATGCGCCGGTGGGAGGATAAGATGGGTCATTCTGGTGAAGCACATACAGGAGAGAAGAACCTCCTGCGTAGGGCCACTTACAGAATACGGTCCCCGCATTATCATACGCGACTGACCCGGATACGGTGAACCACGAGACCAAGACGCCAATGGCCGGCGCTACGAGCGGCTCACGCATAGAACGAAGATTGATCACGAGCATCTACCGGAGCGTTACTGGATTTAGCATGGGCTGTCCTCAGCCCGCTCGGCAATACGGCTCTTTGGCCCCCGCCGATCGGCCGGAGTCAGCCGGCCCCCTCGTGGTCGCGCACCCACATGTCAAGCGAGACGCGGTTGGTCACGCCGGCCTTGCGTATGGCAGTCTCGACGTAGTGCTTTACCGTTGATGCGCTCAGGTCGAGCGAGAGCGCGATTTCCGCGTTGGTCATTCCGCGGGCGATGAGGGCAGCTACCTCGCGCTCCCGCGGGGTGAGTTGTCCCTGGTGCATCGCTCACCTCCGGCCGCTCCGCTCCCGGAGTGCCAAGGATGTCATACCACGGATGCCCGTGCCGTTTCCATCACCGGAGGGTAAACGCGGGCGATTGGCCGGAATCCGCTACTTGATGATGACCTGGCCCGACATGGCTTCGCCGTGGACCGCGCAGTGGTATTCGAAAAGGCCGTTGGTGGTGAATTCGTAGGAGAACGTGCCTGAGTTCTTCTGGCGCGGCGACTCGACCGGGACATCGCCGTCGTTGCTCTTGAACGTGCCGGAGATCTGGTGCTCCTGCTTCCCGGTCCACTGCCAGAAGACCTGGGTGCCGATGGGCACCTGGAGGGCGCCCGGCGCGAAGCCGGTGTCGCTGACGGTGATGGTGCGGAGGTTCACGGGGATGCCGCCGGCGGGCATCCCGGGGCTGGTTGGGGTGGCGGTCGGGCCGGTGCTGTCGTCGCCGTCGCCACAGGCGGCGCCGAGGAGGCCGATCGCCAGGGCACACGCGGACGCGAACACGAGACGCTTCGTGGTGTTCATCTCCCGCATGTTCCGCTACTCGACCGATGCGATGAAGGGGTAGAGCGGCTGGCCGCCGGAAAGGGCCTCCACCTCGACGCCGTCGAAGGCGGCCTCGATTTCGGCGCGGGCCGTCTCCAGATCCGCCGGCGGAGTGTCCTCGCCACCGTAGATCGTGACCAGCGAACCGCGGGCCAAGCCCGATAGCCGCAACCCGGCCATGAGCGCCTCCCGGGTCGTTGCGGATGCGGCGACCAGCCGGCCATCGAGCAGCGTGATGGCCTCGCCTTCGTGCACATCGACGCCGTCGGCGGTGCGGCTGGCCGCTTCGATGGTGGTTACGCCATTCGCAGCTTCGCCCATGGCCGCGACGTTCGCCGCCGCCGATTCGTCGGGGTCGAAGGCCATGGCGGCGGCCACGCCCTGGGGAAGCGAGGTGGTGGGCACCAGGTGGAGGGTGCACTTCGCGAGCGACACGGCCTGCTCGGCTGCAAGCCGGACGTTCTTGTGGTTGCTGAGGACGATGACATCGGTGATGCGGAGCGCGTCGGCCGCGTCGGCGATCTGGCCGGCCGGGGGCTTTTCCACGAGCCCGAGGTCGCTGACGGCGGCGCCGAGGCTTTCGAAGACGGCGTCGAAGCCCTCGCCGCGGCTCATCGCGAGGACGGCGATGCGGACGCCGGCGCCGGAACCGCTGGCCCTGAAGCGCTGGTGCTGGGCGCCCATGTCCTCCGCCTTGACGCGGGAGACCGTGCCGAACTGAGCCGCGGCGTCGATGAGCGGCTCCGGGTCGAGGCAGTGCACGTGGACGCGGGCGAGCGTCTCATCGCCGACCACGACGACCGAGCGGTTGCCGCCCGATTCGGCCATGGCGCGGACCTGCTCGAGTTCGAGCGGGCGGCCGGTGGCTTCGATGAGGAACTCGGTGCAGAAGCCGAACTCGTCTTTGCCGTGGCCCTCGACCATGGCGATGGGACGGTAGGCGCGGTGGATGGCGGAGCGGGGGGTTTCGCCCGAAAGCGCGGCGAAGAGGCCACCGAGGATGACACAGACGCCTTCGCCGCCGGCGTCGGTGACCCCGGCCTCCCTGAGTGCGGGGAGCTGGTCGATGGTCCCGGCCTCCGCGGTCTCGGCAGCGAGCACGGCGCGGGCCATCACGGGGGCGCAGCCAAGGCCGGAGCCGCGGGAAGGCATGGCCTCCGCTACCTGCATGGCCTCGGTGGCCGCTTCGCGGAGGACGGTGAGCATGGTACCTTCCTGGGGCTTGCTCACGGCGTGGTAGGCCTGGGTGGCAGCCGCCTGGAGGCCATCGGCGAGGCCCCGAGCATCCAGGCGCTCGGCCGGGCCCACGCCGCTTTCGAAGCCGCGCAGTGCCTGCGAGAGGATGACGCCGGAGTTGCCGCGCGCGCCGTAGAGGGCGCCCCGCGCGATCGCGTGGAGCACCTCGGCCACGGTGGGGGCCTCGCCGGTTTCGATGGCGCGGTCGACGGCCTCCCGGAGGGTGGCCGACATATTCGTACCGGTGTCTCCATCGGGTACGGGGTAGACGTTGATGGCGTCGATCTCGGGTGCGGACTGGCGAAGGTGGCTGGATGCGGCCAGAAAAAGCGCGCGGAGGGCGGAACCGTCGAGGAGGTCGCGGGTGGTGGCTGGAGTGGTCAATGACGGGCTCTGCCGGCGACGGTTTGGCCGTTACTGAATCCGGGTGCTAGCATGGAGGTTCTGATTCTGCCACGGAAGGGGCATTGACGCATGGCCAGCGGCGCTTGCGACGTTTGCGCGAAGACAACAATGTTCGGGCGGCATATCCGCCACAAGCACGGGGGCCGTTGGGAGCGCAAGGCTCCGAAGAAGTCGCGCACCTTTAAGCCCAACATCAGTAAGCAGCGGATCTTCTTCGGCGGCGAGTCCATCCGCCTGAATATCTGCACGCGATGCCTTCGGACGCTCGTCAAGTCCTGACCTGCGTCGCCAGTGACACGCGGTTGAGCCGGGCCTAGCAGCCCGGCTTTTCGTTTGTCCATTGGGGTCAAAGGGAGGCAAAGCGGCGAAGCGCGTCTTCCAGTGATTCGACCGCGACCGAGGAGTGACCGGCGACCGCTTTGAGCCAGTCGGGCCGCGCTTTCGCGGCCACCGCGATAGGTTGGGTCAGGCCGGAATGCTGCGCGGCGAGCTCGGCGAACCGTACGACATAATCTGGCGGGCGCAGGTCGGAGGCGAGTTCGACGAGGGCGAAGGGGTCGGGTGCGGTGTTGGCCCCGGGGACGCCCCGGACGACCAACGGGCCCGGCTCGTCGCCGCCGCCAACCAGCCCGGCTCCATCGCAGAGGATGGCGCCTCGGACCTGCTGGGGCCGGCCGCCGGCGATCAGGAGGGCGATGTAGGCTCCAAGCCCCCGCCCCACGACTGTCGCGTTCCCGATCATCTGGAGCGCGGCGTCAGCGTCCCCCATGAGGACCTCCGAGGTATAGCCTCCTCCGCCGGGGACAGTGGAGGCGCCGTGACCAGTGAAATCGAGGGCGAAGACGGGGCCCGGCCAGGCATCCAGGTCGAGGGGCACATGGTCGGGTGAGTGCTCTCCGAGGGCGTGGAGGTGGAGGAGCGGCCGGCCCGAGCCCGGCCGAAGGTGATGGAGTGCCAGCTTTACACGGTTGTGCGTCAGGAAGATGGTCATCCAAGGAACTCCAGGACCATGTTGGCGACGCGCCCGGGGTGTTCGATGTGGATGAAGTGGCCCGTGTTTTCGAAGGGGACGAGCGATGCGCCGGGCGGCAGGAAGGGCATCAAAGCTTTGTGGTTCGTGCCCCAGCCCATCTCCTCTTCTACCGTTGCGGTCAGGCCGAGGAGGGGCGCTCGCAGTGTCCGCAGGCGTTCGAGCGACCAGTCTGGCCGCCATGGGCCGAACCCGCCGAAGCGAATCGCAGGGTCGAGCTTCCAGCGCCAGCCGTCGGCGTCGCGCTTCGCGCCGATGGTCACCAGGTACCGGAGCCAGTCGTCGGAGAGGCGGGGGTTCATGCGCTTGCGGCGCTTCGCCAGCTCGTCGATGGTGCCGGGCTTGCGGAACGTGGAGGCAGCTGAACGCCGGTGGTCGAGCCACTGGGCAAGGTTCTGCTGGGTGAAGCGCCGCTGTTCGTGGTCGGAGACGTCGGGGTGAGGTTCGGGGGAGGGCAGGCCGTCGATGATGACGACCTTCGACATGCGCATCGGGAGGGCTTCGGCGAGCTGAAGCATCATGCCCCCGCCCTTAGAGTGGGCGACGACGGGGACCGGATCGGGTGTGGTGGAGTCGAGCACGGAGAGCGCGTCGCGGACATCCGCGTCCCAGCTGTAGAGCGGTGCGTAGTCAGAGTCGCCGTGGCCGCGGTGATCCCAGGAGATGACGCGCCAACCGGCGGCAGCGAGGAGAGGGGCAAACACGTCGAAGGTGCCCGCGAAATCCGAACCGCCGTGGACAAGGAAGAGTGGCGGGCCATCGGAGAGGCCCCATTCGCAGGCGGCAATGTTGACGCCGTACGAATCAACCCAACGATGGCGGTCGGGGCGCTGCGCACCGGGATAGCTGAGGAAAGGAGTTTCCTCGGTCTGTGCGCTGGTCATGAGCGATCCTCCCGTGCCCCGGCCCCCTTGCGGGGGCTGAGACGGATATGCAATCGGTGAATAATGGAAAGTGGTGGAGCGGGCGGCGGGAATCGAACCCGCGCCTCAACCTTGGAAGGGTCGCGCGCTACCATTACGCCACGCCCGCCCCTGGGATCCGGCGAACCGGTCTGGCGATCGTAGCAAACACGCGGCGTAGATTCCTCCTGTCGCGAAGAGCCGCCCGCTCCTAGGATCGCCGGGTGGCCGGACAGCGCGTCCTCGTGGTTGGCCCGCTCGAAGGGCGGAGGTGGCGGAGCATCACCGGCCTGAGCTCAACGCTCGCCGATGAACTCGCTCGGTCCGGCCTGGAGGTCTCGACCGCGGCTGCCCCGTGGTGGAACCCGCCGTCCATGCTCGATGGTGCGCGTGCACGCTGGTGGCGGCAGCCGGGTATTGAGGATGCGCGCGCCGGCGGATTCGACGTCGTTCACCTGACGGACCATGCCCTCGGGCACCATTCCGCCGGGTTCGCAGGGAAGGCGCGGGTGGTGGTGACCTGCAACGACGTCATGCCGTTCACGCTGCCCGGCTACCACCGGACGGTGCGAGAGCGGGTGGTGAAGCAGGCGTTCCTGCGGCGCAGCCTGGCCGGCCTCCGCCGGACGGACCAGGTGATTGCAGTATCGGAGTTCACTGCTCGGGAGGCGATCGAGTTACTGGACCTGCCGCCCCGCCTGGTGACCGTGGTGCCGAACATGGTGCGGCGGGCGTTCCGGCCGATGGAGCGGCCGGAAGCCGAGAAGGTGCTGGCGGCAGCGGGGGTGGTTTTGCCGATCGGTCCCCGTGTGCTGAGCGTGGGGCACGCGGGGCCGTACAAGAACCTGGAGTTCTTGATTCGCGTGATGGCGCAGCCGGGTCTCCGTGAGGCCACGCTGGTGCGAGTCGGGCGGCTCACGGAGCATCAGCGGGCGTTGGCCACGGACCAAAGAGTCGCCGAACGCATCATGTACGCGGCTGGCGTGAGCGACGAAGCGCTCGCCGCTCTGTACAGCGCCTCCGATGTGCTCGCCCAGCCGAGCCGCGCCGAAGGCTTCGGGATGCCAGTGGTCGAGGCGATGACGTGCGGGCTGCCGGTGGTGGTCTCGGACGGCGGGGCGCTTCCAGAAGTGGCCGGCGACGCGGCGATCGTCGTCCCGCTGGGCGGCAACATGGCGGTCGAGCGGTTCGCGGAGGCGCTGGAGGCGCTCCTCTTCGACTCCGCCGTGCGCCGGAGCTATTGCCAACAGGGGCTCGCGCGGGCATCGCTGTTTCGGCCCGAACTGGTCGTGCCCCGCATTGTCAGCATTTACGAGGATGCGAATCGTTAGCGCCCAGCGATGGAACGTTTTGTGATGTCGGCTGCACATCGCGGCGCGGGCTACTAAAGTTGCACGCGTGCAGATCCTTCGCCTCGCGAATAGCAACGACTTCACACGCGACATCCCAGACGACCGCCGGGCCTACCGGGTTGTCGAGCGGGCACTGGCCGAGGCGAGCGGTGAGCCGGTGGAAACCGTGCGCAAAGTCATCTGGCCGGCGGATGATCTGCCCGACATCATCGAGCGGTGGATCCACCAGCATCAGCCAGACATTGTCTTTCTGATGGTGAACCCGTACTGGTTCAACTACGAATCGGTGCCCTTGAAGCTTCAGCGAACGCTTGGACCCATCGGCCGGCTCTTTGGGGACGTGGGACTGAGGGCCGCCGACACGCCGTGGCTGGCTCACAACGCGATCTTCCGGAAGGTGCGGTACTTCGCCCAGGCAACGATCGGCGGCGAGTGCCCATTCACCACAGCATATGTGTTGGAGAACATGGAGGCGGTCATCCGCCGGATCCTTCGGCATGAGGATGTGCACCTCGTGGTCCGGACAAGCCAGGGCGGCAAAGAGCGCCCGGACCTTCCGGCCAGGGTGCAGAAACGCCACCAGGTTCGTCGAGTCGAAGTTGCCGAGGGCATGGAGCTCATCTGCGATGCGCTCAACGGCACCCGGATGGCCGGCAACACATTCCGAAGGTTCGACCCGGAGGTGCGTTCCGGGGATGGACTCCACCGCAATGTCGATGGTCACCTCGCCACCGGTACGAAGGAGGCGGACTTCATGGTGGCGTACTGGAAATCGCTTCAGGAAGCCGGGTCGAGCACGCCACGGACGGCCTGACTCGTATGTGGCGGACGGCTACCATGCCCTCGTGGGGATAGCCGCTGGCAGCGTCATCGCGCTTTCGTTTCGCGTACTGGGAATGCTGCTCTGGGGGATCGTCGGCATCCTCACGGCGCGAACCCTGTCGGTAGATGAACGCGGCGTCTACGCGTCGGCGGTCGTGGTCACTACTGCAGTCGGTGGCATTTCGAGTTTTGCAGGGGCGACTGGCTACTTCGTGGCGAACCGCAAGCGCGACGCCGGCGAGGTGGTCGGAAACGCGATGGTCATGGCGGTCCCATTTGCACTGACCGTCGCGGTCGCAGCAGTCCTGTCCGGGCCCCTCATCGGCGGCGAGCTTGGCCGAATCGTGACGGTCTCCGGGCTCTTGCTCTTCCCCGGGATCATCCGCAACACGCAGACCGGCGTGATCCTCGCGAGCAATCAGCTGGTCCGCTACAACGTCGTCGTCAACTTGCCCGTGCTCACCGGATTTGCGTTTCTTGCCACCTGGGTCTGGTGGTTGGACCACCGAACGGCCGAATCCGCACTGGCGGCATGGACGAGTGCCCAGTACGTGGCGCTGGTGCCCTTGCTGTGGTGGTCGCCGGCATGGTTGAGTTGGCTGCGACGCCACAGACCCAGCCCGGCGCTGATGCGGGCGATCGTGCGGTTCACCCTGGTCACGGGTCTCGGCGGCATTGTCGGCTTCCTGAACTACCGCATCGACCTCATCCTGGTGGTGTCGCTGGATAGCCGCGAGGGCGCCGGCATCTACTCGTCGGCGATTGCCGTCGCAGAGGCGCTCTGGCTGTTCTCTTCGGCGATCGCGATGGCGTCGTACGCGCGGGTCGCCCGGGTGGATCGCGCCGAAGCCGCCCGCGTCACGGCGACAGCGGTGCGGCACACGTTGCTCGTCGTGGTGATTGGGGGCATTGTCACCGCGCTTGTCGCGCCAGCCGCGGTGGAGTTGCTCTTTGGACGGGACTATCGGGATGCGGCGACTCCGCTTCGGATTCTCTGCCTGGGTACGGCAATGTTCGCTCCCCAGGGGTTATTCTCGAACTACTTCACAAACCAGCTCGGCCGGCCGGTCATCCAGCTCTTGCTGGCCATCTTCGCCCTCTCCACAAGCGTCATCGCCGGTGTGCTGCTCATCCCTCACTACGGAACGGAGGGCGCCGCATGGTCCACAACCATCAGCTATGCACTCAGCGGAGCCCTCGCTGTGGGCCTGTTCCTCTGGCTGAGCGAGGCGCGCCTTTCGGACCTGTGGCGGGTACGATCGAGCGATGTCGCGAGCTACGCCCGGCTCGTACGAGACATCGCCAGCGGGCGGTTGCTGGCAGGCGTCCGGAGCGAGGTCCGGGACTAGTGCGTTGCCCGGCGCTTCTGGCGCGATGCGAAGCGGGGACCGGTGGCCTTCTGGCGCCGCGAGCCGAACGAACGCCGTCTCCCGAAGGTGCCCACATAGGCCGCGGCAGCGGTGCACAGCCAGGCCACCACGACAGCCCACTCGACCGGGTTCCCGATCGACCAGCTCGCGCGAATGCTTGCGCCCCAGTTGAGCGCGAGGATGGGCAGGAATGCCGCGATCGTAAAGGCGAGAGCGCCCGACATCAGCCAGCGTGAGTCTGACATGGCCGCGAAAGGCAGGAACCAGATGAGGTACCAGGCCAGGTACCCGGGCGCGCAAAGGTAGAGGAAGAGTCCCATCGCAAGCGCGACCGCACGGATGAGGTCGACCTGCGTTTCGAGCGGGTGCCACAACATGATGACGGCGAGCGTCATGAGAAAGAGCAGGTAACCGGCAACCACCATGCGGTCCTCTCCTGCTGAGCCGGCATCGGTGATCGAGGCCAGGACACCCCATGGCGTGGTACGGGCGACGGCACCCGCCGGTCCGAGGGTGCCGTTGTTCACTGGCCCGGCATCGATGATGTACAGGAAGAGCACGGCCGCGCCGCCGATCGCCGCTAGTGCCGCCAGAGCGTTTCGCCAGCGTGGGAACCACCATGCCGCCACGATCGGCGACGCCAGGAGCAGGCCGTACTTGCAGAGCGCAGCCGCGATGCCGGACGCGACACCGGCGCTGCGTTCCCTCCAGTCGGGCTGGATCACCAGCCCGATGGCCACCACGCCGAAGAAGGCCATGATGCTGTCGTTGTGGCCATCGCCCGGGAATTGCCACGTCATCATCGGGTTGAGGCCGATCATGCCTGCGACGAGTCCTGCGTTCTGGCCGAGTCGCCCAGCGATGAGCCCGGCTGCGGCAGCCGTCAGCGTGAGGAAGATGGCCGCGACCACCTTCTGGCCAACCAGGTTGGCGCGGAAACCATCACCCACGAAGGGAAGCGGGGCGCCTCCGATCGCGTAGGCGAGCGGACCGTATCCGCTCGGCTGGTACCGGAACACGCGTACCTCGTTGGCGACGGGGTCATCGATCGTCGCAGGAGCGTTTTCGCCATCCGCGGGCCACTTCCCATGGAGCCAGAACGTGCGCACATCGGCGGCCAGGTGGACTGCATCGGGCGAGGTCAGCGGCATGGCAGGAAGCATGGAGAGGCTCGCAAGCACCGTGCCGGCGATTGCGGCGGCGAAGCCGTGGCGGAACCCGCGCCTGAGCGCCCAGAGGCTGACCAGGTAGGCCGCCGTTGCGAGAGCTATGAGCAGGAAGGTATCAACGAGGTCGCTGATGCCCGCGGTGAGAACACGGAAGATGCCGGCCCGGGCGACGATGTCG
>CAUJEQ010000068.1 GCA_963169135.1 Chloroflexota bacterium | reverse complement strand
CGCGGACAATGGGACAGGCAGGCCGCCCAAGGATCCCCATGACCGCCCTCTATCCCCCCATCGAGCCTCACGCCCACGGCATGCTCGACGTGGGTGATGGCAACCGGCTCTACTGGGAGGCCTGCGGAAACCCGCAGGGCACGCCAGCGCTCGTGCTCCACGGCGGGCCTGGCTCCGGCTGCACACCCGGCATGCGGCGATTCTTCGACCCCGCGCGCTACCGCATCGTCCTGTTCGACCAGCGCAATTGCGGCCGGAGCACCCCCCACGCGAGCGACCCCGCGACCAACCTCGACGCGAACACGACGCCTCACCTCCTGACCGACATCGAACTGCTCCGGACGACGCTTGGCATTGACCGGTGGCTCGTTTTCGGGATGTCGTGGGGGTCGACGCTCGCCCTGGCCTATGCGGAGTCCCACCCGGGGAAAGTGTCCGAAATCGTGCTCGCCGCGGTCACCACCACCCGGCCGGCCGAGATAGACTGGCTCTACCACGGCGCGGGGAGGTTCTTCCCGGGGGCGTGGGAGCGCTTCCGCGACGGCGTGCCCCCGGCGGAACGCAACGGAAACCTGGTCGAGGCCTACGCGCGCCTGCTCGAACACCCGGACCCGACGGTGTGCGAAACGGCAGCCGCCGGCTGGTGCGCGTGGGAAGACGCCGTCGTCGCGACGGACCCGGAGGCCGGGCCCAACCCGCGGTACGCGGACGCGCGCTTCCGGATGGCGTTCGCGCGCATCGTCACGCACTACTTCCGCCACAACGCCTGGCTCGAGGACGGCCAGCTGTTGCGCGACGCCGGCAGGTTGTCCGGAATCCCGGGCGTCCTGATACACGGGCGGCTCGACATCAGCAGCCCGATCGAGACCGCGTGGCAGCTCGCGCAAGCCTGGCCCGGCAGCGAGATGGTCATCGTCGAGCGCTCGGGGCACTCCAGCGCCGAGCCCGGCATGACGGAGGCAATCGTCGCGGCCACGGACCGTTTCGCGGCGACCTCTCCTGAACACGCGTAACCGGAAGGTTGCCATCCTTCATTCGCATCACTAGTATCCACGTCATCACAAGCCGGGAGAGCGCAAGATGGCAGAGTCGGCAGAACTCATGACGGCATGGTTCCGCGCGATGAACGACCGTGATGAGGGAGGGATGCGTTCTGTCATGGCTCCCGACTTCCACTACGAACGACCTGGCACTGTCGTTGATGGCGCGGAGGAAACGATTGCCTTCTTCAAGGCCGAGTGGGCGGTCTTCCCCGACGGACGACTCGATGTGCAGAAGGTGATCAGCTCCGGTGACCACGTCGTGACGGAATGCACGTGGACCACCACGCACACCGTGCCCTTCCCGCTGCCGGACGGTTCGACGATTCCGCCAACGGGCCGGAAGGGAGTACTCCCGTGCGCGACCATCGCCGAGGCAAGGGACGGTCTCCTGGTTTCGAACCGCGCCTACTGGGACAACCTTGACATGTTCACCCAGCTCGGGTGGCCGCTGCCGGGCGCGTAGCCTGTTGCCATCCATCATGAGCGGCGGTTGCTGCGGCACATTTCGAGTCAAGGGCCACCCTGGTAGCGGTTCGCCGCTGCTTGATCCTTGATCTGGCAGATCAGCAGCCCGATCGAGACCGCGTGGCGGCTTGCGCGCGCCTGGCCCGGCAGCGAGATGGTCATCGTCGAGCGCTCGGGGCACTCCAGCGCCGAGCCCGGCATGACGGAGGCAATCGTCGCGGCCACGGACCGTTTCGCCGACTAGGTATCCCCGGAAGGTATTGACACCCCCCCCTATCGCGTATACTCTGGTGCCATGGAGCGGCTGAGCGTCCCCATCCTTCCCCGAACCCGCGGGCGCGTGCAGGGATCCTCGAGCCTGCGCTGGCGCCTCTGGCTGGCGCTCAACGTGGCCATCGCCGCGCTCGTCGTGGCTTGGATCACCGTCCGCGCCGGGGACGAGTCGGGGACGCCTCCGCCATCGTTCTCCCGTCCTCCCGCCGCCGTGAGCGCCGACATCGAAGTGGTCAGCGCCGTCAACACTGCCGTCGAAACGCGCATCGAACTGAGGGTCGGCGCCATCGGAGACGAACGCACACTGCCAATTCGCGTGCCAAATCGCCCCCGGCTGGTCTTGGCCGACGGCGGCGCCGTGGACGCTCGCGGGCAGGAGACCGGCGTCGACCGGATCACCCTCCTCTTCCCCGGGAGCGCCGGCGGCGAGGCGCGGCTCGAACTCAACCTTTCGCGGGAAGCAGACCAGATGACCGCCGGACAGCCCGGCAGGACTGCCGTGCTGGACCTCCCCATCAGCATCGACGCGCCTTACGCTGCCGAGGCGTGGGAGCCACGGGGGCTGGAAGCAGCTCTCGGGCCCGGCGTCGCTGTCATCGACCGCGTCGTCCGCGATGCTTCGGGTGTCGAGATAACCGGCCACTTCACCGGCTTTTCGGTCGAGGAACTCCAGGCGATGGAACTCATCGGCAGCTCGCTCGCCCTGCCGGGAAACGAACTTCGCGTCTACTCCTTCCGTGGCGGCTTCGGCGAGAAGTACGAACGGTTCGAACTCGTCTTCGCCGGTAAGGACGTTCCGGCAGACGCCACGCTCACGCTACGGCTCGGCGTGCTTCCCGCGCAGCCCGACAGGCCAACACCGGCGCGCCTCGCCGGCCCGGGACTGCCCGCGGAGGCCACCATGGCGCTGGCCAGCGACAACTGATGCGGGGACAACCTTCCTGGGGCCGGCTGGCACTCTGGCTGGCCCCACCGCTCGTGGTCGCCGCCGTGGCGTTCTGGGCCTTCACCGGAAAGGGTGACGACCCGAAGGTCGAGTTCCGCGTGGATGGGACGGCCGTGGCGACGGTGTCGCTCGGTGAAGCACTCCAGCGCGCCGGGGCGGAAGTGGGCTACGACCCCGTCCGCCCCCATGACCTGCCCGGCGGTTACCGGCCCGAGTACGTCGACGCGGTCTGGGTCGACGACGAACTCCGGGGCGCCCGCGACCACCGCGTGGTCATCGGTTACGCCGACACGAAAGGCCGCGAAACACCGCTCACTATCGCCCAGGGCCAGCAACCCGTCGGCCCAACTGTCCGGCTGGTCCAGTTCGATGCGGGTATCGACGGCGTGACGATTGACTCGGGCTGGTCCGAGGAGCGCACACAATACTGGACGGTGGAAGGGAGTCCGTACTTCTTCGTCTCGTTCTGGGGACCGAACCCGCCGCCGGAGGACGAAATAGCGCGCCTCTTCAGGTCGCTGTACAGGCGGTAGCGGTCGATAGCCCCGCCGTGTCGGGCCCGCGGGTTTTTTCGCGCCTGGAGGCAAGAATTGCCATCGACAAACAGCATACCGCCGATGTAGCGTGCGTCCGCCGGGTCCCACCGGTGCAGGGTTGATGAGATGGCCGTCCGGAAGTCCGTGATTCTGATCGCTGCCGGGGTGCTTTGCTGGGCATCCCTGGCCCTCGCTGCCACGTGCGGCGACTCCGATGACGCCTCCACACCGACACCAGTCCCGGATTCGCCAACACCGGCCGCAACGCCCACAGCGGCATCGTCCGTCACAGCACAGGGGACGGCGACCCGGGCCGCTCAAACAGCCTCGCCGGCCGCTGCCACGGCCACCACAGCCGCACCAACCCCCACGACGGCCCCGAGCCCCACCACAGCTCCCCCGACCGCGACGCCAACCCGGCCACCGGCAACGGCGACACCGCCGCCGCCGACAGCGACCACGGTCCTCGCCACCCCGACCTCGACGTCGACTCCCCAACCGACCGCTAGCCCGACGCCCGCGCCGTTCCGGATCACAGGGGTGAACTACCCCTCTTCGGTGGTCTCTGGCGGTGCGAAGGGTTCGCTCAGCGTCTCCTGGAGCGGCCAGCCGAAGTTCCCGGTGACGATGGTCTACCAGATGTACAGCTGCCCCCCGGATACCAACTGTACCGACCCGATGATGACCTTCAACTCGGCCGCCAACCCCCTCGTGTTCCCCGAGTCCGTCTGGTGCATCGGGTTCACCCAAACGGCCCAGTTCGGGTACCGGGTCATCCTGATCGACGCTGACGACAAGGCCACGAACGCCTGGGACGCGCCGTTCACCTGCACCCCCTAGGAGCCTGGCGGGCATCTCACTTTCCGCGTTCATCTCGCGCCTTCTCCCTTAACAGTCCATACTCCCGTTATGCCAACCGCGGCGCACCATAAATCCGCCGAAGCCTTTCTGGAGGCCTACCTGCGCGAACTCGCGGCGGTCGGAGGCCGGTCGCCCTACACCATCCGCAACTACCGCACCGATATCGGCAGCTTCCTCGCCTGGTGCGACGACCAGGGCCACGAACCCCTCCGCACCACCCGCCAGGTCTTCCGCGAGTACCTCACCGAGCTGAAGGAATCTGGCATGGTCGCCGCCTCGATCACTCGCCGGACCAGCACCGTCCACGGGTTCTACAAGTACCTGCACCGCGAGGGCGCCACCGAACGCGACCTCCTCTACGGCGTGGCTCTACCGAAGCGCCCGAAGCGGCTGCCGAAAGTGCTGGACCCGGCCATGCTCGATGCCCTCCTGGCCTCCCCCGACCCTTCAACCCCGCAGGGCCTCCGCGACCGCGCCATGTTCGAGCTCCTCTACGGGGGCGGCCTGCGCATCTCCGAACTGGTTTCGCTCGACGTGGGACAGGTCAGCCTCGCCGACGGGTCGGCCATCATCCACGGCAAGGGCTCGAAAGAGCGCCTCGTGCTCTTCGGCGAGCCCGCCATGCGCGCGCTCGAGACCTACCTCGAATCCGCCCGCCCGGCACTGCGGGAGAAATCCGAGGCTCCCCTCGCCCGCCGCAGCGGGAGAGGGGCCGGGGGCGAGGGCCATCCCCTCTTCCTGAACCGCTTCGGCCACCGCCTCACTGCCCGCTCGGTCCAGACGCTCATCAAGCGGCACGCGGTCGCGGCCGGGATTGCGGTCGACGTCCATCCCCACCTCCTCCGCCACTCGTTCGCGACCCACCTGCTCGATGGCGGCGCCGACCTGCGGATCGTCCAGGACCTGCTCGGCCACTCCTCCGCCAACACGACCCAAATCTACACGCACGTCTCGCAGGCCCGCCAGGCCCAGGTCAGCTCCGCCGCCTGGGAGAAGGTGGCAGAACAGGCACTTGAGGGCCCCCGCCGAAAGCGGTCGCGCTCCGCCTGAGCCGAAAGGGCACACACAGAGGCACGGCGCCACGGAGAGCGTTCTTGGAGTGTTGGTGGTCAGCTTCGCCCGTTTCAGTGTCCCTCTTGCGAAGCCCCTGTCCCGGCGGTTCTCCGCGCCCCAGCACCTCCGTGTAACCCGTGCCGCGCTACACCCAATCGACAATCGACAATCGACAATCGACAATCCCCCAGTGAACCTGCTCCTCGTCCACGGGCCGAACCTGAACCTCCTCGGCGAGCGCAACCCGGCGGTCTACGGCACCACCACGCTCCTCGACATCGAGGCTGACGTTGCGGCGGCCGCGGGCGCGAGGGGGGCGGCGGTCCTCTGCTACCAGAGCAACCACGAAGGTTCGCTCATCGATTTCCTCCACGAGCACCGCAAGTTGGCCGATGGCGTCGTCATGAACGCCGGGGCCTACACCCACACTTCGGTCGCGCTCCGCGACGCGATCGAGGCCGTCCAGCTCCCGGTGGTCGAGGTGCACATCTCGAACACCCACGCCCGCGAAGGCTTCCGCCACCGCTCCTTCATCGCCCCGGTCTGCCTCGGGCAGGTGACCGGGCTGGGGCGCGCTGGCTACACTGTCGCGACCAACCTCCTCCTCGACCACCTCGAGGCGCGGGCCGGGGCGTGACGCCGGCGGGAGCCGCCATGACCGACCGCCTCACCCGGATCCGCATCGAGCTCCAGGAGCGCAACCTCGACGCCCTGCTCGTCTCCGCGCCCGGCGAAGAGGAGCTGGGCGCCGCCAACCGCCGGTACGTCAGCGGCTTCACCGGCTCGACCGGCCAGGTGCTGGTCACCCGTGACCGGGCCATCTTCGCGGCCGATTTTCGCTACATCGAACAGGCTGAGCGCGAGTGCGCTCCCCGCGGCTTCGAGGTCTTCCATGCACTTGGCGCTCGCAAGGAGTGGTTTCCGAAACTCGTGAGCGCAGCCGGACTGGCCGGGAAGCGCGTCGGCATCTCCACCCGCGACGTCTCCCATGCGGGGTATCTCGCGATGATCGACTACCTGGAGCCGTTGCCCGGACCCGACCACCCCGAATTCGTCCCGGCGAAGGGCATCATCGAGAAACTCCGCCGGCAGAAAGACCCGGAGGAACTTGCCCTCCTCCAGCGCGCTATCGACATCTCCGATGCCGCCTTCGAACGCCTGGAGACCACACTCACACCCGAAATGACGGAGATTGAGGCGGCCGAGGTCTTCGCCGCCAACGTGAAGGCGGCGGGCGGCGAGAACATCTCGTTCCCGACCATCGTCGCCAGCGGCCCGTGGGGCGCCATGCCCCATGCAAGCCCCCGCGCGGAGCGCCTGGGCGCGGACCGGCCAGTCGTCATCGACATGGGCGCGCGCTACGAAGGCTATTGCAGCGACCTCACCCGCACCGTGGTCGTCGGCCAGCCAGACGCGAAATTCCGCGAGGTCTACAGCATCGTCTTCGAGGCCCAACAGGCGGCGATCGCAGGTATCGAAGCCGGGATGACGGCCTCCGGCGCGCACCTCCTCGCCCAGCAGGTCATCGACAGGGCGGGCTACGGCGAGCGCTTCGGACACGGCCTCGGGCACGGCGTTGGGCTCGATGTCCACGAGGACCCGTACCTGGGCACATCGTCCGAAGATGTCTTGGAAGAGGGAATGGTGTTTACCATTGAGCCAGGCATCTATCTGCCAGGCTGGGGCGGCGTGAGGATCGAAGATATCGTGGTCCTCGAAAACGGCCGCCCGCGCGTGCTCAGCCGCGCCCGAAAACTGACACCCGCAGGAGTGTGACTCGTGATTTCTACTGGCGAACTGAAGAAGGGCGCGACCATCGAACTCGATGGCAAGTTGTTCTCCGTGATGGACTACTCGCACATTAAGACCGGCCGCGGCTCGGCCCAGGTCCGCATCAAGTTCCGCGACGTCCGCAGCGGCGCCATCATCGAACAGACCTTCCAGGCAGGCACGAAGTTCAACCGCGCCCGCGTCGAACGCCGCGAGATGCAGTACCTCTATTCCGACGACCAGTTCTACTACTTCATGAACACCGAAACCTTCGAGCAGATTCCCGTGGGAGCCGAGAAGGTGGGCGATGCGAACAAATACCTGAAGGAAAACGACACCTGCGAGGTCGTCCTCTATGGCGATGAGGTCATCGGCGTAGAGATGCCCATCTCGGTCGAACTCACCGTCACGGTGACGGACCCCGGCTTCAAGGGCGACACAGCAACCGGCGGCACGAAGCCGGCAACCCTCGAAACCGGCCTCGTCGTCCAGGTCCCGCTCTTCATCGAAGAAGGCACCCGGATCCGCGTCAACACCGACAGCGGCTCCTACATCGAGCGGGTGCAGTAGCCTCGTTCGGGCTGCGGTCAGTTCACCTCGACTTCCCGGAGCAGCCCTGTCGCCACGTCGTACACGAAGCCGCGCAGGGTCACGTCCTGGCGGACCAGCGGCGACGATCGGTAGACCTCCAGGTCATCCCGCACGGATTGGTCGAGGTCACGAAACGGCAGAAACGCCAGGTGGTCCGCGATGTAATTCGCCTCGTGCCGCAGACGCTGGCGCATGTCGTCATCGCTGAAGGTCATCATCGCGCACTCGGTGTGGTGGATGACGGCAACCTCGCGGGTGCCAACCAGCCGCTGGCTGATCGCCAGGCTCCGCAGCGCGTCAGCCATGCGGCCGCCGGCGTTCCGGATGATGTGGGCGTGCCCGTAACGCAAGCCCAGGGCGCGGATGGGGTCGATACGAGCGTCCATGCAGAGGATGACCGCAAGGTCGGGTTGGCCCGCTTCGGCTGGGGCGAACGTTTCGGCGAAGCGGCGGTTCGCCTCGATTGCGTGTTCGATGGCACTGCGTTCGGACATGGGGCCAGTTTGGCACAGGGTCTCCAACACGCCTGCGCGTCCGTACCGGGACGCGTAATCTGTCCCCCACCACCATGACCAGCCCTTCCGCCCTCTCCGTCTCCGCTGTCGTCTCCTTCCTGCGCGAGGTGC
>CAUJEQ010000067.1 GCA_963169135.1 Chloroflexota bacterium | reverse complement strand
ATGCCGCGGCTCGAGTCGGACATCTACGAAGTGACCGCAGCGGCCGCGCGAGGCGAGCTCGCGAGTGTGGACGTGACGTGGTCGTCCAGTGCAGCCGTCGGGGTCGTGATGGCGCCCGGGGGCTATCCGAGGAAGTACGAGACCGGGCATCGTATCTCGGGACTCGAGAGCGTCGACGCGGATGTCGTGGTCTTCCATGCGGGCACGCGTGCCGAAGGCGGGCAGGTGGTGACCAGCGGTGGGCGGACGCTCACCGTGGTGGCGCTCGGCAACACGATCCGCGAGGCGCGGGAACGTGTGTACGACAATGTGCGGCGCATCCAGTTCAAGGACGCCCACTACCGGACCGATATCGCACTGGAGGCTGTTGAGTGACTAACCCCCTTGTTGCCATCCTGATGGGTTCGGCGAACGACGAGCCGCTGCTGGAGCCGACGAAGAAGGTGCTGGACGACCTTGGCATCCCCTACGTGGTGCGGGCGATGTCGGCTCACCGCACTCCGGACAAGGTCCGCGAGTTTGCGCGGCGCGCCGAGAGCGACGGGTTGGAGGTGATGATCTGCGCGGCCGGCGGGGCGGCCCATCTCCCGGGGGCGGTGGCGGCGAACTGCACGCTGCCGGTCATCGGCATACCCCTTGCATCGAGCGAGGTCTCGGGGGGACTGGACGCAATTTATGGAGTGCTGCAGATGCCCCCGGGCGTACCGGTCGCGGGCGTCGCAGTGGGGGCCTGGGGTGCGCGCAACGCGGCCTACCTGGCAGCCTCGATCCTGGCGCTCAAGCACCCGGCCATCCGGGAGGCGTATAAAGCGTTCCGGGACAAGCAGTCGCAGGGCTGAGGGTCGAACCCCGATATCGTCAGGCGGCGCCCCGGGATTTCGCATCGGCGGCCGGCCGGCGAGGAGCGGCTGACGGCTGCCGCGAAGAGGAGGACGGCCATGGCTGACGGGTTAAGCGGCAACGACGAGGCGACACCGGTGGAGATGCTGCCGGGGATCGTGCGGCGGACGCTGAACGAGGGCGCGCGTGCCATGCTTTGCGAGCTGACGATGAAGGCGGGCAGCGTGGTGCCGGCGCACACGCACCCCCATGAACAGATCGGCTACCTGGCGCGTGGGCGGTTCCGCTTCCGGCTCGGCGACAGGTGGATGGAGATGGGGCCTGGCGATAGCTGGTGCGTTCCGGGCGGGGTGGAGCACGAAGTGGAAGTGCTGGAAGACTCGGTTGCCATCGATGTCTTCAGCCCGCCGCGAGAAGAGTACCGGGATCCGAAGCATGCGTTCTAGTCAGATTGCCTTCGCGACCCACACCTGCTCCTTGCCGTATGCCGGCGGCGCACGAAAGTAGTCCGAGTACTCCGCAAGGACTTCGAATCCACAGAGCTCAAGCAGGTAGCGCATCTCATAGCGGTAGGTCCACCGCATCCGGAGGACTTCCTCTTCCTGGCGCAGGACGTAGCCAGCGCGATCCACCTCGGTGAAGCGCCATGTCTCTTCGAACACCTGGGTCAGGGGGTCGTTCATCCGGTCCGCGACTTCGATGCGCACCAGGTTGAAGGTATCCGGGTGCGGGTAGTTTCCCATGGGGGCCCACGAATCGGGCATCAGCCCGGGAACGAGACGGTCCAGCAAAGGGTCGAACAGGTCGATCGCCAGGGTGCCGCCCGGCGCCAGGTGCCGGTGGGCTGCTTCCAGGCATCGCCGTTGTTCTTCAGGAGTCGATAGCATCATGAACGAGCGGAACGCGATGTAGACCAGTCCGAATTGGCCGCCGAGGTCGAAATCTGTCATGTCGCCGTGTACGAACCTGGCGCGGCCGATCACCTCAGCGTCCTCTTTCGCGAGGCGCTCAGTGGCAACGTCGAGCATCGACTGGGACAGGTCGAGCCCGGTCGCGTGGATCCCCGAGCGGGCGAGTGGCAGGACAACGCGACCGGTGCCACAGCCGAGTTCAAGGGCCGGACCGGGCGCGGCCCTCGCCAGCTGCAGGTAGAATTCCACGTCTCCTTCGACCACCGGGAGGGCGGCGGTGCGGTCGGCATAGAGCTCCACGTTGAGGCTGCGGTGCGAGTAGAACATGTCCGGCATGGGCCGAAGTGTACCGGGTCGGCCGTTCGCTATTCCCTGTTCCGCGTTCCCGGTACCATGTCGTCGTGATCCCCCGTTACTCCCGCCCCCAAATGTCCGCTGTCTGGGACGACCAGAACAAGTTCCAGCGCTGGCTCGATGTTGAAGTGGCCGCGTGCGAGGCGTGGGCCGAACTCGGCCAGATCCCGGCAGAGGCCGCCGCGAAGATCCGTCGCGATGCCCGGTTCGAGCTGGCGAAAATCCACGAGTACATCGCGATCACCCACCACGACGTCACCGCGTTCCTCCGGTCAGTCGCCGAATCGCTCGGCGAGGAGGGGCGTTATGTCCACTTCGGCCTGACCTCATCGGATGTGTGGGATACGGCCACCGGTCTGCAGTTGCGCGATGCCTGCGACCTGCTCTTGAAGGGCATCGACGGGCTGTCGGAGGTGCTCGAACGGCAGGCCGTGGCACACCGCGACACGCTGTGCACCGGGCGGACCCATGGTGTTCACGCCGAACCGACGACCTTCGGGCTGAAGCTCGCGGTCTGGGTGGACGAGATGCGGCGCAACCGCAAGCGGCTGGAAGCGGCCCGCGAGGCCATCGCGGTCGGGGCGATCTCGGGCACGGTGGGGACGCACGCCTCGGTGCCGCCGGAACTCGAAGAGATCGTCTGCCGGAAGCTGGGGCTTGGGGTCGAGGCGGCATCGACGCAGGTGATCCAGCGCGACCGGCACGCCCAATTCGTGACGACGGTCGCGATCATCGGCGCCTCGCTGGAGAAGTTCGCGACCGAGATCCGTGCGCTTCAGAAGACGGAGGTCCGAGAGGCCGAGGAGCCGTTCGACGAAGGCCAGACCGGGTCGAGCGCGATGCCACACAAGCGCAACCCTGAACTCTGCGAACGCGTGACGGGCCTGGCGCGCATCCTGCGCGGCTACGCGGTCACCTCGATGGAGAACGTGGCGCTCTGGCACGAGCGCGACATCTCCCATTCGAGCACCGAACGCATCATGTTCCCCGACGCGACGCTCGTACTGGATTACATGTTGCACATCTTTAC
>CAUJEQ010000066.1 GCA_963169135.1 Chloroflexota bacterium | reverse complement strand
GCCACACACTTGCTTCGCCACGTCGCCCGGGAGTTGCCCGAGGAGGCGTTGGAGCTGGCGCCGGGGCGAAAGCAGTGGGTAATCAGAGCCGAAGATCACGCGTCCGGGACCGGCAAGGTCCACAAGCCGCGCGACACTTTGATCATCATACAGCAGCGTGACCGCCGCGGTGTCGAAATAGACGTTTTCTATCGCCGCTTTCACCTCAGGCATTTGAAGGTAGTACGCAAGCCCGCCGCCGAGGTGCGCGCCGACCATCTTCACCTGCGGAAACTCTGTTGCGATGCGGCACAGCTCCACCGGCGAGATCCCTCCCTCTTTCCCCGGGTAGCCATGGCCGACCGGCTCGCTCACATGCCATAACAACACCGCGCCAGCATCCCGCGCCAGCCCGCAGAGCGCCCGGCCCGCCGGCCCAAGCGGCTCCCATCCCTGGTTGTGCGGCCGCAACTCCCCGAATCCAACTGCCCCTGCCTCCAGGGCCTGCCGCGCCTGCTGCTCCCAGCCGGCCCGGCCGGGGTTCACCGTTGCGACCACGGTCACCCGGCCCTGCGAGCATCGCCGCGCCTCAAGGAGGTAGCCGTTCTGTTCGTCGATGTCCCGCTCATTGGAGAAGGCGAAGCCGGCTGCCACCGCGTGCCGAATCTCCGCCGCATCGAGTGCCGCCAGCAGTTCGGCCAGCGTAGCCATCTTCGCCTCCGGAGATCCGTAGATCTCCCCGAAGGTGTGGTCGCGCTCCGCGATCTCCGCGCGCTCATCCCGCTGCGACGGCGAAAACAGGTGCGTGTGCGCATCGACTCGATTCATCACTGCGATGGTATCACCCGCTGCGACTCGCCATGCCGCCAGCCCGCCACACCTCGCGTGGTTCAAGCTGCCCAGGAACCAGTAGCGCGAGTTGGGCTCCCCGCCCGCGCCCGGTACACTCCGCTCACATTTCCCCCGGAGCACGCCAATGCCTCGCTTGCAGGACCAGGTCGCCATCATTACCGGAGGCGCCAGCGGAATCGGCGAAGGCACCGTCCGGAAGTACGCTGCCGAAGGCGCGCGCGTCGTCATCGCCGATCTCCAGGAGGGCCGCGGCAGCCAGCTCGCCGAAGAGCTCGGCCCCCAGACGGCCTTCCTCCGCACCGATGTCAGCGACGAGTCCCAGGTTGCCGCCGCGGTCGACCTCGCGATGGACCGCTGGGGGCGCCTCGACGTCATCTTCAACAACGCCGGCTTCGGCGGCGTCTCCGGCCCGATCGATGAGCTCGATATGGCCGGCTACGACCAGGCGATGAACGTCCTCCTCCGCGGTGTCTTCCTCGGCGCCAAACACGCCGCGAAGGTCATGAAACCCGCCCGCCGTGGAGTGATCATCAACACGGCCAGCATCGCGGGCCTCCAGTCCGGCTTCGGGCCGCTCACCTACAGTGCCGCCAAGGCAGCCGTTGCCCATTTCAGCCGCTGCCTCGCCGTCGAGCTGGCCGAGTTCGGCATCCGCGTCAACGCCATCTGCCCCGGCCTCATCCTCACCAATATCTTCGCCAACGGCATGGGCATCCAGGGCCCCGCCGCCGAAGCCGCGCTCAAGAACATCGATGCGGCGTTCGCCGACTGGCCGCCCCTCGGCCGCAGCGGCGTTCCCGAAGACATCGCGAACGCCGCGCTCTGGCTCGCCAGCGACGAAGCCAGCTACGTCACCGGCCAGGCGATCGTCGTCGATGGGGGCATCACCGCTGGCCGCCGCTTCGGCGAGATGGGCGAGCGCATTGCCTCCGGCTTCGGCGTCGACCCCGCTGTCTTCCGCGCCCAGCGCGGCGGCTGACGCCGTGTTCTGGCGCAAGAAACGCAACGATTGGGTTCGGCCGGAACCCCCTGCCCGCGTCACCCTCGAAGCCATCGGCTACGTCCGCAACCAGCAGAAAAAGCCTCGCCCCCGCGGCTGGGAGCAAGTTGCAAGCACCATCGAGATGCTGCCCGAACACGAGGCACGCCTCCAGGGCATTGAGCGCTACAGCCACATCATCGTCGTCCTCTACCTCGACATTGCCGGGGACGCGCTCGAAAAACCCGAACAGCTCACGCTCGAGAGCGGCCATACGTACGGCATCTTTGCCACGCGCAGCCAGCTCCGCCCCAACCACCTGGGGGTCTCCGCGGTCCCTCTGCTTGGGCGCGAAGGGCCGGCCCTCAAGGTCCGTGGCCTGGATGCGGTCGACGGCACGCCCGTCCTCGACATCAAGCCGTATCTCCCCGCCTATGACGCCATCCAGGCCGCCCGGATCCCCTGATAGCGTGACCGGCCCCACACTCGAGGTAGTTGCTTTGTGAACCATCCCACGCCGGGGGCCACACCTCCGCCTTTGGTCTGATCTTCCGCGCTACCAGACCGCGCTACGGTCGTTTGCGAGGCCGCCACAGACGGCTTCCAGTCAGGTAGAGGAGAACAATCAAGCGTGGGAAGCACCACTGCACTGCCACATGTTTCGACCGAGGCGTGGACTGCGTTCCGCCTCCGCATCAAGGGCCAGGTCGTCCTGCCCGGTGACCCGGACTACGAAACCGCCCGGGAGGCCAAGAACACCATCTACGACCGCAAGCCGGCCGTCATCGTCCGCGCAGAAGATGCCGCCGACGTCAGCCGCTCCATCACTTTTGCCCGCCGCTTCGGCTTGCCGCTGACCGTCAAGGGCGGCGGCCACAGCATCGGCGGCCACAGCGTCAACAACGGCGGGCTTGTCATCGACATGCGCCGCATGAACAACATCCGCGTCGACGCCGAGAACCGCACCGCCTGGGCACAGTCCGGCGCCGTCGCCCGCGAATTTCTGGCCGCTGTCGAGCCGTATGGGTTCGCGGTCCCCTTCGGCGATGCCGGTTCGGTCGGCCTCGGCGGGATTACTCTCGGCGGCGGCATCGGCTACCTCGTCCGCAAGCATGGCCTCACCATCGACAACCTGCTCGGTATCGAAATGGTCACCGCTGACGGGCAGATCGTGCAGGCGACCGAGACCGAGAACCCCGACCTCTTCTGGGCCCTGCGCGGCGGCGGCGGCAATTTCGGTGTCGTTACCGGCTTCCAGTACAAGCTGGTCGAGCTGCCCCAGATCTACGGCGGCGCGCTCGTGTTGCCGGCCACGAAGGACGTGATCAGCGCGTATGCGAAGCTCTCCCTCGAAGCCCCCGAAGAGCTGACCTCGATCTCGATGGTCGTGAAGACACCGCCGATGCCGTTCGTCCCCGAGGAGAAGGTCGGCGAGCTCTCGCTCACGATCTTCGTGGCCTACAGCGGCGACATCCAGGACGGCCCCGAGGCGGTCGCCCCGCTGCGGGCGCTCGCCGAACCGATCGCTGATACCCTCGGGCCGATGCCCCTTTCCGGGCTGTACGCCTTCATGGAGCCGGCCGAGCAGGCCGCCCGCCTGCGCGTTCGCTCCGGCTTCTACGCCAAACTGAACGACGAGATCGTCGAGTCGGCGCTGGCGTTCGTCCAGGACGGCCCGGTGAGCGTGAACTTCCTCCAGATCCGGCCGATTGGCAACGGCGCCATGAACCGTGTCTCGCCTGAGGCCACCGCGTTCTCGCACCGCGACGCCCGGTTCCTTCTGGCCATCATCGACCACTGGGAAGACACCGAAGAGGATGGCGCGAACGAAGCCTGGGTCGATGCCTTCTGGCAGTCGATCGCCGGGTATCGCCACGGCGTCTACTCGAACTTCCTCCAGGACGAAGGCGAAGCCCGCGTCCGCGAAGCCTATGCGACCGCCACGTTCGAACGGCTGGCGAAGCTCAAGCTGCGCTACGACCCGACGAATGTGTTCAGCGGCAACGAGAACATCCCCCCGAAGCCGCTCAGCGCGGTCGCCTGATCCAGGCGCGCCCTCCCTCTTTCCCAGGAACCCCCGGGGCCTTTCTCCCCGGGGGTTCCTGCCGTCAGTGAGTAGCTGCTCGCAACTTGCTCTATACTCTCGCCCACTGCGCCGCTTGCGCACGGGAGTACCACCAATGTCCGATGTCGTCCTCGTTTCCGATGAAGGCCACGTCCGCACCGTCCGCATGAACCGCCCTGACGTGAAGAACGCCGTCAACATGGAACTCGCCTGGGGCGTCCTCGGCGCCGTCGAAGACGCCATGAACGACGACAACGTCTGGCTCGTCTGCCTCACCGGCAGTGGTGACGCCTTCTGTTCCGGCCTCGACCTTCGCGGCACCGGCGACTACAGCCCGAAGACGGCCCAGAACACGCAGCTCGACGACCTCGGCTGGGTCTCCCAGTTCCTCCTCACCCTTCGCCAGCGCTGCGAAAAGCCCATCGTCGGCGGCATCAACGGTGTCGCCGTCGGCGCCGGCCTTTCCCTCGCCCTTGGCACGGACATCCGCCTGATGAAGCGCAGCGCCCGCATCCTCGCCGGCTACCCGCGCATCGGCGGCTCACCCGATGGCGGCATGACCTTCACCCTCTCCCAGGCGCTCGGCTACGAACAGGCCATGCGCTTCCTCCTCGAGAGCAAGACCGTCGATGCCGAAGAAGCGCTCCGCCTCGGCCTCGTCGGCGAAGTGGTCGACGACGACAAGTGGGATGCCCGCCTCGCCGAGTACTGCCAGTACCTCTGCTCGGTCGTCTCGCCCATCACCATGCGCCTCACGAAGCGCACCCTGGTCCGGGCGACCACGGCGATCGACCTGGAGGCCCAGTGCCGGCTCGAACTCGGCAGCATCCGCATGGCCTTCGCCAGCGAGGACGGCAAGGAAGCCCGCCGCGCCTTTATGGAAAAGCGCCCGCCCGTCTTCGAGGGACGCTGATGCGCCGGTTCTTCGTCCGTTAACCACCACGCGCCACAGTCT
>CAUJEQ010000065.1 GCA_963169135.1 Chloroflexota bacterium | reverse complement strand
ATGAGGGCCTTGAGGTCGCCGTCGTTCAGGATGAACTCAAGTTCGTGCGCCGCCAGCCGAATGTTCAGTGGCGCCAGCGGCGTCCCGGCGACGCTCGCCGCGAAGTAGGTTTCCCAGTAGCGGTGCGAATTGTTGGCCAGGATGCCGATGTTGTCGCCCGGCTTCAGCCCCAGACCGAGCAGTCCCGCCGCCAGCCGGTGCACGCGCTCGCTCGCTTGCCGGTAGGTGTATCGCACGTCGCCGTCGATGAGGGCGACCTTGTTCGGATAGAGCTTCACGGCGTGAGCAAGGACGTCATGCACCAGCATGGGAGTACCCCCGGGTTGCGGATGTCCGGGATTGTACATGAGCGAGCCTGCAGGGTTTGGGCTGGACGCGGGGGGGTAGCGACGCACCCCCAAGGGCGTAGTTACGATGCCGAAACCGCCACGGGCGAAAGGAAGGAACGATGTCTCAGCTACAGAAATTCACTCTAATCGGAGTCATGCTCGGCTCGTCCATGTTGGCGTTCGGGCTCCTCGCTCTGACCGGCAAGAGTTCGAGCGCGACTAGCAAGTCGGACCAGTACTGCTGGGGTCAGATGGCGCCACGCGCTGAAGACTCCGACATCGACCCGATCTTGTCCGAGGCGTGCTTCGAAGACGAACAAGAAGCTCAGCAATTCGGTGCTGCAGATGCGGTGTACACCCACTCTACGATTTACCGCGATGCCAATTTCGGCGGAGGCTGGTACAAGTTCTGGACCGACCAGGGCTGTGGGGGTCTCTGGGAGCACGGAGACTTCAACCTGATTGGTTGGAATGATAGCGCCGGGTCGGCAGTCGCCGAGTGCGGACGGACCGTCGACCTGTGCGAGCACACGTACTTCGGCGGCGCGTCGTTACGGATCACCGGGTTCCAGGCCACGCTTGGAGTGCTCAACGATCAGTCGTCCTCGTGGAAAGAGCCATACTAAGGGGACGCGGTTCGGGCGATGTCGCCCGTTTGAGTCGGGAGTCCACGCATGCACGACAGTTCGACACCCTCCGGGTCCGGACTAACGCCAACCCAGCGGATAGTCCTCGATTTGGCGGCGAGCGGACTCACCAACAATGAAATCGCGACCGCCTTGGGCATCAGTAGGAACGCCGTGCGGTTCCACCTCAAGAGCATTCACGCGATTCTCGGGACAGGAAGCGATCGAAGTCTGCTTGTGCGGGTGGGGGTGGCGCCGATTCGGCGCTTGCTTGCCCTGGTACCACCTTTCCTGACCCCGCAGGCCGCCGGAGTCGTCGCGGTCCTGGGCGTGTCACTGGCAGGCATGCTAGTAGTCCGGGCGGCTCACTCCCGAGCCGACGATCACGCCGCGACATCGAACGGTTCGGCCCTGAGTACCCAGCGAAATGGCGCGTTCTGTCTCGGGGAGATGGCTCCGGCACCCTCGGCGGGGACCTTCGTGATAGATGAACGGTGCTTCGCGACCGAACAAGCTGCTGAGGACTATCTGAGAAGCGCCAGCCAGCGGTAGCCTCGCCGGCGAGGGGGTCGTCGCCGAGCGCCGGGCAATTTGTGTCCCCGTCAGACGGCGGGCACGCCAACCGCCCGCACCGCCGCCACCTCGGCCGGCAGCACGCGGAGCACCTCGTCAATCTCGGCTTCGGTCGTCGTCTCGCCCAGGGAGAAACGCACGCTCCCCACCGCCCGGCGGATCGGCACGCCCATCGCCATCAACACGTGCGAGGGTTCCCACGTCGAGTTCGAACACGCGCTGCCCGAACTCACGGCGATCCCGCGCGCGTCCAGCCGCTGTACAAGCGTGTCGCTCTCCAGCCCCCCGAACGCGATGTTCAGGTTGTTCGGCACGCAATCCACCTGGCAACCGTTCACCTGCGCGTCGGGCACCGCCGCCAGGATCCCTTCCCGCAACCGGTCCCGAAGAGCCCGCACACGCGCCGCTCGTTCGGCGCTCCCCGATGCCGCCAACTGAAGGGCTGTGGCGGTCCCGACGATGCCAGCGACGTTCTCCGTGCCCGCCCGCTTCTGCATCTCCTGCCCGCCTCCGTGCAACAGCGGGCGAAACGGCGTTGCGCGCCGCAGGTAGAGCACTCCGCTCCCCTTCGGCCCGCCGAACTTGTGCGACGACAGGCTGAGCGCGTCGACGCCCAGCTTCTCCACGTCGAGTGCCATCCACCCCGGGGCCTGGACCGCATCGGTGTGCAATGCCACCCGGTGGCTCGCCTTGTTCGCAAACTCCCGCAGGATGCCAGCCAGCTCCTCGATCGGCTGGATCGTCCCCACCTCGTTGTTCGCCAGCATTACGCTCGCCAGCACGGTGCCCGGCCGCAGCGCCCGCACGAACTCCGTGACGCTCACCTTGCCGTCGCTATCGCAGCCGATGGTCGTCACCTCGAACCCGAGCTCCTCCAGGTGCTGGGCCACGTGCAGCCCCGCATGGTGCTCGATCGCTGACGTGATCACGTGGTTGCCCGCGCCCGCCCGCCGCATGGCGTAGGCAATCCCGAGCGTGGCCGCGTTGATGCTTTCCGTACCCCCGCTGGTGAACAGCACCTCCGGCGGCCGCGCGCCAAGGCACTCGGCGACTGTCCGCCTGGCCGCGTCCAGGGCATCCTGCGCGTCGCGGCCCACTGCGTAGAGGCCGCTGGGGTTGCCGAAGCGCGCGCCCAGGAACGGGAGCATCGCCTCCCGCGCTTCGGGGCGCAGCTGGGTCGTCGCGGCGTGGTCCAGGTAAATCATCCATCTCAGCGTACCAAACGCCGGTGCGGTTGAGGCTGGCCGCCCCGGGAGCTTAGGCTTCTCCCATGCCCGAAGCGTCACTGCTCACCGATGAAGTCCGCGCCATCGTCGGCCTGGAGACGCCAATGGGCCGCGTCCGGGTGACCCCGAAGGCCTATCGCCGCGCCCTGGAGGTCTACACCGGGCGCATCCCGCGGAACCACCCCGCGCCAGGCGAACCGGTCCCCGGCTATGTCCTTGCCGCACTCGACTCCGAAGCCGACACACCCGCGATGCCCTCGCTCCTGCCGAACTCGCTCCTCATCAGCAACGAATGGCAGTTCGAGCGCCCACTGCGCATGGGCGAGGAATTCGAGTCGGTCTATTCCGTCGTCGCCATCAACGAGCGCTTCGGTGGCCGCTTCGGCTACAGCATCGACTTCCGCGCTGAGGTCATCTTCAAGGACGCGGACGGAAACCCGGTGGCCCGCAGCGGTCGCACGATGACCCAGTACTCGGCCGCTGAAGCCCGCGACGGCGGTGATGCGTGAGCCTCGATCCCGCAGCCGTGAAGGAAGGCGACGAACTCCCGGTGCTCCACCTCCAGCCGGACCTCGGCCAGGTCATCCGCTACTGCGCGCTCCAGTGGGCCTTCCCCGCGTTCTTCTATGACGCTGAGGCGGCGAAAGCCCAGGGCATGCCCGGTACGCTGGTGCCCGGCCCGCTCAAGGTCGGCCTCCTCTACCGCGCCGTCGATGAATGGCTCGGCGATGCCGGATGGGTCTGCCAGGTGCGTGCCGCCCATCGCCGCCCCGACCTGACCAACCGCCCCATCGACATCGCGGGCCGTGTTGCCCGTGTCTATGACGAAAACGGCGCCCGCCGTGCAGATCTCGAACTCGCCATCATTAACGAACAGGGTGAACCCAGCGTCCGCGGCTTCGCCGTCGTGGAATTCACCTCGCCCGCGTAGGCCTCCTCACCGCCCGTCGAAGGCCACCTCGCCCCGGCAGACCGTCAGCCGCACGCGCAGCTCGCTGTCCAGGAGCACCATGTCCGCGTCGAAGCCGGGCTCGATCTGCCCCTTGCGTCCCGATGCCCCGGCCACTCCCGCCGGGTTGGTCGAGCACAGCCGGAACGCCGTCGTCACGTCAACACCGAGGAACTCCAGCGTGTTCCTGAAGTGGGTGTCCATCGTCGCGACACTCCCCACGATCGTGCCGTCGGCCTTTGCCGCCTTTGCGCCGGTCACAGTCACCTCCTCGCCCGCGAACCGTCCGCTTGCCGCCTCCATCCCCGCCAGGTGAAGGTTGTCGGTTACCACCACCGTCCGCGACGGACCGAGCACCCGGTAGGCCATGCGCAAGGGCGCCGGGTCCACGTGCGCGCCGTCGCAGATGAGTTCGCAGGTCGCCCGGTCCTCCAGGAGAGCAGCCACGATCGGGCCGCCCTCGCGCTGGTGAATGGGGCGCATCGCGTTGAACAGGTGGGTGACATGCCGGATGCCGGCCTCGAACCCGGCCGCACACTCGGCGGCCGTCGCATCGGTGTGCCCCATCGCGGGGATGCTTGCTGAACGCTCGATCGCCCGGATGAGCGGCAACGCGTCCGGCAGCTCCGGCGCCAGCGTCACCTGCCGGATCGTGCCCCGCGCGGCCGCGGCGAAACGCTCCCACTCCTCCTGCGACGGCATTCGCAACATGCCGGGCGGAAACGCGCCGTGCCGGACCGGGTTGATGAATGGCCCCTCCAGGTGGAACCCGAGCACTTCTGCTCCGTCGGTTGAGCCCACTGCCGGTGCCAGTGCCGAAAGGATGGCCTCGGTCTCATCCGGGCCGTTGCCAAGAGTGCTCACGAGGAATGCCGTCACGCCGTTACGCGGCGCCCACGCGGCGTATGCCTCGATGCGCGAACGGTCCTGCGTGAAGAACGAGTGTCCGCCGCCACCGTGGACGTGGACATCGATGAGCCCTGGCCCCACCGTCAGGCCGCGCGCGTCCACCACGCGGGCCCCGGGGGCTTCGATATCCCGTCCGATCGCGACCACCCTCCCGCCCTCGCACAATACGTCCGCGCCGTGGGGGCCTGAGGGCAGGGCAAGCACGCCGGAGCGGATGAGCAGGCGTTGTGACACAGGCTTTACCGGCTTCCTTGACGCAGAATCAGCGGCAACTCTACCGTTCGGAAAACGCCGGGGCGAGGTTACCCCACGTGCGGGCACACATCTCCCGGCGCCCGGTGCAGGTGGCGGCAATTATTGTCATCGCCCTGGGCGCCGTCTATCTGTCGCTCTACTCCTACACCCGCATCGACCGCTACCTCTTCCCGGCGAATGAGGTCAGCGTCCCGTCGGTCCCTGCCTTCGTGCCGGGCACGAACATCGGCGTTAACGTCTCACTCCCCGGCATCTCGACCACCGGGCCCGCCGCATGGACGCCCGACGCCCGCCTGAACATCCTCGTGCTCGGCCTCGACCGGCGCCCCTGGGAACCGGAGGACGCATCCTTCCGCAGCGACACGATGTTCGTCGCCAGCATCGACAAGCATGCTGGGCGCCTTCAGCTGCTTGCCATCCCGCGTGACATGTGGGCCGAGATCCCCTACGGCAACGAGCCCGGCATCTGGGCCGAGAACAAGATCAACGCCGCCTACTCCTACGGCCAGTTCTACAAGTACCCCGGGGGCGGAGCTGCCGCTGCCGTCGCGGCAGCCGAACACAACTTCAACCTCGACATCCACTACTACGTCGTCATCGACTGGGTGGGGTTTGTGGAGCTGATCGACGCGCTTGGTGGCATCGACCTCGTCGTCCCCGAAGACATCTCTGACTTCGGCACCGACGTGCTTGATGTGTTTCCCGATAACACCGTAAAAGCAGGTGAGCAGCACATGGATGGCGCCCAGGCCCTGGGCTACTCCCGCGTCCGCGTCGACGGCGACATCAAGCGCATCGAACGCCAGCAGATCGTCATCAAGGCGGTCGCCAGCAAGTCGGTAAGTCTGGGCTACCTGGCGAAAATCCCGGAGCTCTGGGAGGCCTACCGCGATTCGTTCCGGACTGACATCCAGACCGCCCAGGTGCCCGGGTTTGCCCTCCTGGCAAAACAGATGAACCTCGATACCATCGAGACGTTCTCGCTCGCGCCCGCGCTCTATGGGGGCATCTCCGAGGATGCCCAGCTCATCCTCCTGCCCAACCGCGATGAGATGTACGCCATCATCGACCGGTTCTCCGCCGATCCTCAAATGCGCGACGAGGCTCCCGCGATCGTCATCGAATACCCGGAGGGCCAGGACGAAGCGGCCCGCCTCGCGATGGCCCACCTCGAGACCTACGGTATCCCGCGCCAATATGTCGAAATGCGAAAGGCCGAAGGCCCGGGCGAGCCAGGGATCTTCGACCTTTCAGCCATGTCCTACACTGCGGGGAAGCTCACCGGGCTCTTCGACCTGCGGCTCTTGAACCCGCCCGGGACCCTCGCCGGCGGCGGAACAGACATACTCGTCCGGCTTGGCCCAGCCACCGCGCTGCAGAGCCCATGAAGGCGGCCGTTACTCGACGATAATGGTCGCCTTCATTTGGGGGTGGTAGGCGCAGGTGATCTTGTACTCGCCAGCGGCCGGAAACTCGAAGGTGAAGACGTCCCCCTTCTTCATGTTGCCGGACTCGTTCTCGCCGTTGATATCCACGGTATGGAGCGCGGTCTCGCTGTTCGTGAAGTAGACCTTCTCGCCCACTTTGACCTTCATCTCGCCAGGGACGAACTTCAGCTTGTCCTGGTCGATGACCGGAGCGCCTTCGGGGATCGTGACGCTAACGGTCGTAGCCGTTTCGCCGCCGTTGCCGTTCGAATCGGTGTCGTCGTCACCGCCGCAGGCAGCGGCCATACCGGCGATCAGCGCCGCCGATGCAACCAACAGCCCAACCCGCCGCAGTTTCGAGAGATGCATGCCCTTGTGACTCCTCACGCTCCATGCCCCGGAGCGAAATGTGGTTCTTCCCAGTGTCGCCTAGCATGCACGAATTGGCACTCCTCGCCGGTCAACACACGGTTAGTTTCGATACGCCGATTCATTTCGCTTATGAGCTACGTCAGCATCCCGCTGTAAAGGGCGAAGGCCCCCGCGAACGGGGGCCTTCCGTGCACGAGGCGGGGTGAGCGACTCTGTGACGGCACTGTCTCGGGCTCACGGCGAACAGCCGCGAGCCCACTCAACGTATGCAGGAATCTATGGTCTAAATGCTAACCTTGTCAAGCGGTTTATCCATTGTGCTTGACAAGGCCCCCCGCTCGTGGCGCAATACGCGCAGTGGCAACCGGGACGATCCCCATCCAGCGTTGTGTCCGTTGCGACGGTGTCCTCGCCGATATCAAGGGGTCGCGCCTCGCCGTGTGCCGGCGTTGCGGTTACAAAGACGACTGTTGTTAGCCGGCCGCTGAGGTCAGGCTGCCCGGGTCCGCTCTGCGTCGAGTGCCGCTATCTGTTCCCGCAGGCGCCGGATCCGCCGCAATCGGTACGTCGAGGTCACGAGGCTCGCGTCATCCAGGAACACCGGGCCCTCGCACCGTCCGCACCGGATCAACTCCTCCGGCCCGGCCGCGTGCGCCCCGGATTCATCCCTCAAGCCAGACACGGTCAGCGGCGCGCCCTTGGGGCCGACCCAGCAGCCTGTCACCCATCCGCAATGCAAGCACTTCACGTCACCGATGACGAGCATGGCCGTTCCCTCCTGATGCGAGGGAGTATGGCGAGTAGCATCTGCGTTCCGTATCAGGGGAATCCCGCACCCCGGAACGGAGCGCCCCTCCATCCCGGACCCGGAGGCCCTGCAAGCCAACGCCCTCTGACCGTAATTACGGCAGGATCGGTCTTGCAGCACATGCTTCGTGTTGAGTCTTACAGGTCGTGGGCAATCGCGTCGATGCGATACCGCATGACACCCTGGGGCGCCGTGACTTCGACTTCCTCGCCGATGCGTCGGCCCAGCAACACTTTACCGACCGGCGATTCGACCGAGATCTTCCGGTCCGTGGCATTGGCCTCTCGCGCGCCAACCAGCTGGTACGAAATCTGGAACCCCTTGTCGAGGTACGTCACCGTAACCGTCGAACCGACAGCCGTCACATCGGATTCCTTTTGCGAACGGTCCACGACCACCGCTCGCTTGAGCGCGGCCTCGATCCGCTTCTTGCGGTTATCCGAAAACGCAAGTGCCTCGCGGGCTGCGTGGTAGGGGGCGTTTTCTCGAAGATCTCCGTCCGAGCGCGCCTGCTCGATTGCGCGCACCATCTCCGGGACCTGGCCTTCGAGTTCGGCGAGCTCTCGCTTCAGGTCTTCGATCCCTTCGGCGGTCATCTCGATCGGCGGCTCTTCGATGCGGACCGCCGTGCCGCGATTGCCGGCGCGGGAACTCGCCGGCTTGCGGATGCGGATGTGCACTCCGAAATTCTGCTGCGCGTAGTTCTTCTTCTTCAGGAACTGGAACCAGGCCTTGAGGGCCGCCACCCGCTTGTCTGCGTTCGGGTCGGTGTGCTTGATGCTGACTTCGGCGTAGCTCTCGACGCGGCTCCCCGTGAGATCGCCTACTGCAACGTGGGCGCCAGCATATTCGACGTACTTGCGCACGAACGCTTCGTAGGCGTGCCGCTGTTCGGGTTTCAGGGTGCTGATGTACTCGTTGAGGGCGTCGCCGAGGGTGATCTGCACCGCCGGTGCACCCCGGGATTCGTTCGTCATGCTCTCACTGTACCATCGATCACGTGATCGTGCGCCGAGGAATCGCGTGAAACTCTCGTGGGAGGACCTGCCCGGTCTGTTTCCTTCGTTCGCCAATCCCGAGCGCTGGCTGCCGCTCCTCCAGCGTCACGCCACGCTTGTTGAACAAGCTGCAAAGCACACGCGGGTCACTTCTGTCACTGGTGCGAATGTCGTTCGCCGCCAGTACGCCGAAAGCCTCGAGCTGCTCCGTATCGCCCGGTGCTTTACGGACACCTGTGAGCCATACGCCGACGTTGGCACCGGCGGCGGATAC
Organism: Chloroflexota bacterium; assembly: GCA_963169135.1. Classification (GTDB taxonomy): domain Bacteria; phylum Chloroflexota; class Dehalococcoidia; order Tepidiformales; family Tepidiformaceae; genus Amarobacter. The sequence continues at coordinate 12,177 of CAUJEQ010000065.1, read as the reverse complement.
CCCGGGCTTGTGGTTGCCATCCTCATTCCCGCCGCGCCGGTCACGCTCGTTGAACCACTCCAGAAACGCGCCCGCCTCCTTGAGGCGATGGCCGCCGAGCTCGATCTCGTGAACGTGCGCATCCTCGCCGAGCGGGCAGAGGATGCTGGCCGGGGCACGCTCCGCGAGAGCTGTGCCCTCGTCACGGCCCGCGCTGTCGCCGAGCTTCGCGAGCTCCTGGAATACACGGCGCCCCTGGCCCGAACCGGCGGCTGGATTGCGCTTCCCAAAGGCAGTGGAGCCGAGGCGGAGGTCGAAGAAGCCGCTCGTGCGCTGGGCGAACTCAACTGCGCGCACCGCGCGACAGTTCCCATGCGGCCCGAAGTGAGCGACTCGGGCATGGTCGTCATCGTGGAGAAGGTAGGGCCAACTCCCGAGAAGTTTCCGCGCCGCGCCGGCCTCCCCGGCAAACGACCGTTGTAAAAGCATAAGCGAGTAGGCAGTTCACTGTTTCTTGCATTGCGTGCTATAGTGCCGCCGACCGCCGGGCACTTCTACCCAGGTGAGCAGGCTCACCATGCCCGGGGACGCATGCAGGAGGCAGCATGGACCCCAACGTCATTATCAACCGCATCATCCGGCTCGCAAAGCTGGATACCACCGTGTTCGACGAGGTTCGGGACGACCCCGCCGAACTTGTCCCGGCGCTCATCGTGGCTGGCGTCAGTGCCCTGCTGGCTGGCCTGGGCTCGTTCCTCTGGTGGCAGTTCAACTTTGACTTCACACCCGACAGCCTCTTCCTCAACACCTTCATTCTCGGTGGGATCTTTCTCGCCGCGATGTACGCGGTGTGGGTACTGCTGGCCTACGTGATGCTGGTGCAGGTATTCAAGGCGACGGCCGATTTGCAGGCCCTCTTCCGCACAATGGGCTATGCGGCGATTCCGTTCGCTCTCTCGCTGCTGATGTTCATCCCGGTCCTGCACCCCGTCTTCGCGATCGTGCCGCTGGTGCTCGTCTTCGTGATGGCTATCTACGCGGTCCAGTCGGTTACCAGCGCCGATTCGACCCAGGTCGTCATCGCCAACACCGTCGGGCTGACCGTTATGGTGCTCGTCCTCGGGATCGTCGCTACATCGAACGACTTCCCCGATGCGCCCATCGGCGCCGGCATCTTCAACTGGATTCCCAGCGTCTAGCATCCCGCTTGGCGCACTCGCTCGTGGCAGCCAGGCCTCCAGTCGAGGCCTGGCGCCTGCATGTGACGCACTTCACCACGATTACGTCGATTAGATGATGGCTACAACCGGCAGATGCCCTAGGCTACCGGCTCATGCCCCGGGACCCCGAAGCCGTCGCCCATCGGAACGTACGCCTCTACTACGCGTTCCTCTTCCTCATGGAGTTCGGCTTCTGGATCGGCATCTGGATAAAGTACCTCACCGCCGTCCGCGAGCTCGAACTCAAGTACATCCTCCTGATGGACATGCCTTTCTGGCTCGTCATGGCCAGCCTCGAGGCCCCTTTCGGCGCGCTCGCTGACCGCGTCGGCCACAGTCGCGTGCTCGCACTCGGGGCCGCGGTCTACGCGCTCACGATCCTCGGCTTCGGCTTCACCACAAACTACTGGATGCTCTTCGCCGACTACATGCTCTGGGCCATTGCCGGGGCCTGCCGCAGCGGTGCCGACCAGGCCCTCGTGTACGACTCCCTGAAGCAGGCCGGGCTCGAGTCCACATTTTCGAAGATCGCCGGTCGCGGGTTCGCCGTCTCGATCACTGCGAGCACGACCGGCGTGATCCTGGGCGGCCTGCTGGCGACCCTCACGAGCCTCGCGTTCACGGTGCAGGTCAGTTTCGTCGGACCCGTCCTCGCCTTCTTCGTTGCCCTCGCCATGACCGAGCCCCACGTCGCCCACGAGTCCCGCCGCTACATCGAGCATCTCCGCGACGGCGTGGCCTACGCCTGGCAAACCCCGCAGGTGCGCTATTCCGTGCTCATGAGCTCGGTCCTGATGATGGCGGCATTTGCCCCGGTGGTCCTCGTCCAGCCCTTCCTCATCAAGCATGAGGTCGCGACCGGCCTCTTCGGCCTCTACCAGGCGCCGCTTCGGATCTTCGCGGTAGTCGCGGCGATCGTCGCCTACCGCGTCGTCGCCCGGGCCGGCCGCCCGAAGATCATCGCGGCCGCCTGCGGCGGGATGATCCTGGCGTTCCTGGGGCTCGCCGCTTTTGATATCCAGCCCGCCTTCGCGTTCTTCGCCTTACCCGCGCTCATCCAGGGACTCGTCCGCCCCACCATGGATAGCTATATCAACGAGCAGACGCCGAGCGACAGGCGGGCCACCGTCCTCAGCATGTCGGCACTCGTCCTCAGCGTAGAACTCGCCTTCTTCGAGCCGATCATCGGCTTCATCACCGACGATGTATCGATCCAGGCGGCGTTCGCCTTCGTGACCGTGTTCTTCGCCGTCGTGATGCCGGGGCTCTATGTGCTCTGGCGCAGGGCCTACGTCCTTCATCCCGCGCCGGAGCCGGCCGTGGCTCCGGCCGAGGCCGCCTGAGCTACTTGAGCGCGTCTCGAAGCGCCTCGCATGCCTCCGCCACGCCCCTTTTCCCTGCGTCGAGGAAGGCAGAGAGCTGCAGGAACAGGTGCGGCTGGTCCGGGTACACGCTCAGCTTTGCCGGGACTCCCGCAGCTTCGAGCGCCTCCGCGAAGAGTTTCGAGTCATCCAGCAGCGGGTCAAGCGAGCCCACGATCAGGCAGGCGGGCGGCATGCCCCGGAGGTCGCCCTTGATTGGCGCGATGTACGGATCGTCCGGGTCGGCCCCGCCCGAAAGGTAGTGGTTGTAAAACCATTGGATCGCCTGGCGCGTCAGGATCTTCCCCTCTCCGTTCTCGATCACCGAAGGTAGGTCGTTGTTCGCCGTGAACGCGCCGTACAGCAACAGCTGCAGCCGCGCCTTCGGCCCCCCTTCGTCGCGCAGTCGCAGCATGGATGCGGCCGTCAGGTTTCCGCCCGCGCTGTCGCCGCCCACCGCGAACCGCGAACCGTCGGCATTCAATTCGCTCGCGTGTTCGACTGCCCAGCGGATGGCCGCTACGCAGTCGTCCAATGGGGCGGGCGCGGGGTGTTCGGGTGCCAACCGGTAGTGCACGCTTACCACCACGGCTCCTGCACCCTCGGTGAACTCCGCACACAGCTTCGCGTGGGTATCCGGAGAACCGAAGACCCATCCTCCGCCGTGGAGGAACACGAGCATGGGGAATGGACCGCTCCCCTGGGGAGTGAACACCTTCACCGGGATTTCGCCCGCCGGGCCGGGAATCGACCTCTCGGCGACCGCCACCGTTGCGGGCATCGGCTGGTTGAACGCGGCGAACCCAACATCCGCGTTCGCACGGGCGACATCTGCAGGCAGTTCCCACATCTGTGGCGCTCCGGTGGCCTGTGCCTGCGCGGCCATCATCTGGAGAAGGGCTTCGACCTGGGGATCCATGGGCACCTCGAAATTGACGTGAGCCGGACTATACCGGTGATACTCGAGTGTCCGCCCCCTGAGCCGGATCGGATAGCAGTCCGAGATGGGTCACCCCGCGGCCGCGGCCTCATCCAGCACGACCGTCACGTCCGGGTGCTCCTGGAGAAATGATGCCGGGCAGTCCGCCGAAATCGGGCCCCGCAATGCCCGCGCCACGATTCCCGCTTTCGCCGCACCGTTTGCGAGCAGGAGCACCGACGGCGCAGCCAGCAACTCCGCCAGCCCGAGTGTCAGCCCGCGTGTTGGGGTGTCGTCGCCCCAGCAGGCTTCGGCACTCGCACGGGACTCCGAATGCAGCGTGACAATCCGCGCGGTGCTGTTGCGGGCGCTCCCCGGCTCGTTGAATGCCAGGTGGCCGTTCAGCCCGATGCCGAGCACGGCGATGTCGAGTCCCCCGGCTCCGGCCAGCCGTCTGGCGAACGCCGTTGCCTCCGCTTCCAGGTCGGCGGCCTCCGGGTCGAACTGCGCCACCGTCGCGGCTCCCGAAATCGGGTTCCAATGCCGCGAAAAGTACGACCGGTTCGAACACGGGTGGTTCGGCATCCCCACGTACTCGTCGATCGCAAAGGGCCGCCACGTCCGCACATCGGCTTGCCCCTGGGCGGCCAGCTGCCCCAGCTCTCCATAGAGTCCGACCGGCGTCTTGCCGGTTGGCAGCCCAACCACGGGATGGGCGTACCTCCTGGCCAGCGCGATCAACCCGTCCAGCGCCGCCCGGGCAAAGCGTTCAGCGGGAACGGTGTCCACCCGGCGTGGCATCAGGCGGTGACGGACTCATGCAGGAAGGCGAGCACCTCTTCCAGGAACGCCTCGGGCCGTTCCTCCGCCAGCAAGTGGCCTGCCTCAGGGATGACCAGGTAGCGTGCCCCGGGGATCGCCTCCGCGAGTTCGAGCCCCTGCTCCGGTGGGATCATCCTGTCGCTCGCCCCGCTGAGCACGAGCGTTGGCGCGCTGATGCCCGAGAGGGCGGCGGGTGCCTCCTCGCCCGCCGCCGCGGTCATCTTCCGAACGGCCGCGACGGTTCCCGGGATGAGCAGCGGGTCGATGTATCCGCGCATGACCTCTTCGGTTGCGTACTCCGCGTCATGCACCATCCGCGGCAACGCCCTGCGGCCGACCGCATACATCGCGCGCGGCGACCGTTGGGCCACCCCCACGAGCGCAAACATCGGACCCGCGGGCCGGCCCCGTCGCGCCACGTCCCTCGGCTGAGCCGCGCTGACGGCGGCCACGAGGATCAGGCGTTCGACCCGTTCCGGGTGACTTGCCGCGACGCGCTGAGCGATCGCCCCGCCCATCGAATGCCCAATGAGCGTCGCCCGCTGGATACCAAGAAGGTCCAGAAGCGCGACAAGTCGTTCGGCCTGCCCCGTTTGGCTGTAGTCCACACCAGGCCCGCGATCGCTGAACCCGAATCCCGGCAAGTCGATGGCGATGACGCGATGCGCCTTCGCCAGGTCCGGGATGACGAACCGCCAGCTGAATGTGCTCCCCGCGAAACCGTGGATGAGGACCACCGGCGGCCCCGAGCCTTCATCGATGTAGTGCACTTTCGCTCCCGCCACATCGCGAATGATCCCCTCGGGAAGCGGAGCCTGCCACGGCGCCCGCCGCTTCCATGCCACCCAGCCGCCGGCGCCGACCGCTGCCAGGGCTCCACCAAGCACAATCGCCTTGCGTTTCACCTGCCTGCCTCGCTGAACATCTTCCGCAGGATGCGCATGCTTTCGGCCATCCTGGGGCCGTACCACCATAGCAGTTTCCCATCGATCACCCGGGCCGGCGCGATCCGTTCGTAGGCCTCCAGGTGCTTCTCTGTGAAGGGGTACGGCTCGTCCGGCAGCAGGATCAATTCAGGAGCCAGGCGTGCGACCTCGCCCGGCGTTATCTCCGGGTAGCGCTGCTGCCCCGCCAGGACATTTACTGCCCCGCAGCGCTCGATCAGGTCGTGGCCGTAGCTCTCGCTCCCCAGGCCCATCAGCGGTTCGTGCCAAACGGCCACGAACACCCGTGGTCTGCGCTCCGGCAATGGCGCGGCCAGAGTGGCGGCGATTTCGTTCGCGATCTCCCAGCCACGCTCCGCGACGCCGAGCCTCGTCGCGATGTCGACAATGACTCCCATTGCTTGCTCGACCGTATTCGGATCGGTCACCAGGACTTCGATGCCCGCGAGGCGCAGCGCTTCAACATCCTCGCGCCGGTTCTCTTCCCGGTTGGCGATGACCAGGTCCGGCATCAACGCGGCGATGGCCGCGATGTCCGGGTTCTTGGTGCCCCCCATGGCGGGAATGAGGCGTACCGCTTCTGGCTCCAGGCAGAAGCGGGTGCGCCCCACGAGGACCTGCGCAGAAAGCGCCCACACCAGCTCGGTCAGGCTCGGGACGAGCGATACCACGCGCACTCCCAAAGCCTACTCCCGGGACGCGCAAAAGGCCTCCCACTGGGAGGCCTTCTTGCCCGGTGGAAGCGGCCTGGGGCCGCTAATTCGGCGGCGTTCCCAGCGTCACCTCGGTGGTCTGCTTCGTCCCATCGCGATAGAACTGGACGGCCACGGTGTCTCCCGCACCGTGCTCGATGAGCGCAACCGCGAGGTCGGCCTCTGTGTTGATGTCGACATCGCCGATGGTGACGATGACGTCTCCCGTGCGGAGTCCACCCGCGGCGGCTGGTCCGCCCGTTGTGACAACGTCGAGGACGACCCCGCCCTCATCGGGGATGCCGAGCTCCCGCGCCTTCGCCGGCCGCAACGCCTCGAAACCCGAGACGCTCAGGAACCCACGGTTCACCTGACCGTCCGCCTTCAGTTGCTCCATCACGGCAAGCGCCACATCCGAACCGACCGCGAAGCCGATGCCCACCGCCTGGCTGCCGGTCGTTGGGTCCGGCGCGATGGCCGTGTTCACGCCGACCACCTGGCCGAACATGTTCAGCAGCGGTCCGCCGCTGTTGCCGTGGTTTATCGCCGCGTCCGTCTGGATGGCGCCAAGGATCTGCGTACTCTCGCGGATCGCGCGGTTTTTCTGGCTCACGATGCCCCGCGTCACGCTGAAGGCGCCGCCCTCGCCGCCGTCCAGGTCCAGCGCGAATCCCATCGCGACCACATCCTGCCCCACAACCACCTCGTCCAGGTCCGCGAAGCTCAGCGCCTTCAGCCCGGTCGCGTCGATTTTCAACAGTGCCAGGTCCGACCGCGCGTCGGTACCGGCCACGGTGGCGTCGTAGGTCGCGCCATCGCTCATCGTGACCTCGATGGATCCCGCCACCCGGCCGGTCGTCGAACTCTGGATCACGTGGTTGTTCGTGAGGACATAGCCGCTGCTATCCACGACGAACCCGGTCCCCACCCCCGTTCCGGTGGCGATCCGGACGACCGCGGGCTCCGCGAAGGCGACCAGGTCAGCAGTGGTCATCAGGTTGCTCTGGCGGACCTGCGTGGGGGTCGTGGCCGTCTGGGTTGCGGCCGCCGTCGGCGAGACGCTGTCGCTGCCGCTCTCATTCGTGTTCGGGCTCGAATCCGAACAGGCGGCTCCCGCGAGCAGTACGAGGGCCAGTAGTCCGGCCGCGGCCGGGCGCATCAGTCGGGACATGGGTCTTGTCTCCATGGTTTGTGTACGTGTCTCATCCACAGTGTTAGGCATCGCGTGGGAGCCCCCGGTAAACGGCAAGGCGCCTTTCGCATAGCCCGGTAAAGGGGATGGCCCCCCCCTGGCCCGGGTGTATCATGCCCATCGGGAGCATCTATGGCCTGGAATGGGAATCCGGAAACTCCTGGTATACGTAACATTGGCAGGACGGTTGAGTTCACCCGTCCCGCCGAGGCCGAACTGGCCTCTCGCATCGATTGGCCGGATGAAGCACTCATGGTTGCCATTGTCGCTCGCGACGAGCACGCCTTCGCTGTCCTCTACGACCGCTACGTGGACCTCGTCTACTCGGCGTCGTTCCGGGTGCTTGCCGATGTGCAGCTCGCCGAAGATGCCTCGCAGGACGTCTTCGTTCGCCTCTGGCAACGTCCAGAAACCTTCATCGCCGAGCGGGGCCGTTTTCTCAGCTGGCTCATGAGTTGCACCCGCAACCGCGCCGTCGATGAGCTCCGCGCTCGGGGCCGCCGGCGCAAGCGCGAGGGCGGCCCTCTCGGCGAACCCGATGAAGCGGCTCAGCCCGTATTCTCCACAGAGCCGGTGGACCCGGCTCACTCGGCTCAGCTCCACGAAGAGCAGGCTATTGTCCGGCGCGCGCTTGCCGCACTCCCGCGCGATCAGCAAGTCTGTCTCGAACTCGCATATTTCCGCGGGCTCACCCAGCAAGAGATTGCTACCCGGCTCCATGAGCCCCTCGGAACCATCAAAACCCGTATCCGCCTCGGCATGCAGAAGCTGCGCCGGGCGCTCGAACAAAAGGTATAGGGCGCCCCGCCATGGCAGGCGAACACATCACGCAGGAGCAGGCGGACGAATACGCCATCGGTTCGCTCGAACCGGTGCTCGAACGTGCCGTTGCCCTCCACCTCGCCGAGTGCGCCGCCTGCCGCGATATGGCCCGCGACGCCGAGCGACTGGCCGCTCTCGTCGCGCTGACGTCGCCCCGGCTCAAGCCATCCCCGCGCCTCCGCCGCCGCGTGTTCGCGGCTGCGGGAATCACCCGTCCTGGCCCCTTCCGCAAGATATTCACCATCGGCCGCGCCGCCGCCGGCCTTGCTGCCGTCATCGTCGCCGCCGGGGCTTTCACCGGCATGGTCTCGATCAAAGGCCAGATCGGCGACCTCCGCCAGCAGAACTCTGACCTCCAGGTCCAGATCGACGACGCCCTCTCCCAGAAAGTCGAACTCGCGGCGCTCACCCGCAAGTTGGATGACCAGGAGAAGCTGGCTGCCCAGCTCGAAGAACGCTCGAAGGACGACCGCGAGCTCAACCTCGCCTTCATGTCTCCGACGACTGACGTGGCTGCCGTTACCTCGCTCGACGAAAACGGCAACGCAATTGGGCGCCTGGTCTGGGACTCTGAGCAGAAGCGTGTCTGGTTCGTTGCCAGCGAACTACCGAAGCGCCCCGCTGGCGAGATCTACCAGATCTGGGTCAATTCCGGCGGCCGCTACTACAGCCTCGGCACCTTCACCCCCGATGATGCCGGCTTCGCCCGCTATGAGACCGTCGTCCCCGAAGGACTGAACACCTACGAGACGGCTGTCGTGACCATCGAGCGTGCCGGCGGCAGTCCCGTCCGCGAAGGTCCGACAGTCTTCTTTGTGGCCGATCTCTCCCGCTTGCGTAACTAACGCCGGCGCATCGCGATCCCGCGGCCGGCCCACTCAACCCGCGGGGGGTCCGCATGAGCGGCTCGCCACGCGGCGTCCGGCCCGGCCACCACAATCCCGCCGCAGTCGAATGCCAACCGGGCGAGCGCCGCGACCTCCCCCATGGAAGGTGTGATCGACACGTGCCGCGCGATCAGGTCATCGAGCAACTGCGGCGGAATCGGCGTTTCAGGGAACGGTGGCTAGTCGCGACGGAGACGAAGCATGGTTAAGCGCCCTTACTCACCCGGCTACCACTCGCCGATCGATGTGCGCTCGCCGCCGGGGCCAAGGGCCAGTACGGCCAGCCCATACCGGTCCGCGAGCGCCAGGCCCTCGTCCCCCCCAATGAGCACCGCCTTCGCCCAGACCTCCGCCCACGTGCAGCTTTCTGCCCGGACTGTGACCTGCGCGAACGGCGTCAGCGCCGGCAGCCCGGTGCGGGGGTCGATGAGGTGGTGCGCAGTGCCCCCGGTGTCGGTCCGCCAGCGCCGCTTCAGTGTGCTCGAAGTAGCAATGGCTCCCTGCACCGATCCCGCCCAGGCGATCCCTCCGGCGGGCGCGTCCACCTCCACCTTCCATCCGGGCTTCCTTTCCTCAGCCCCCGCGCAACGGATGTCGCCGCCAGCGTTCAAGAACACATCCGGAAAGTGGGTTTCCAGGTGTTCGACCGCCAGGTCGGCCGTCCACCCCTTCACGATTCCGCCGAGGTCCACCGAGCCAGCCATGAGCCGCCAGCCACCGGTCAGGCGTTCGAGGCAGCCCGACGGCGAGGGCACCTCGACGCCGGCCGGCGCCCCTCCCGCCACCAGGTCGAAGCTCCGGTCGTACCCGGCCCGGGCCAGCGCCGGGAGCACCATCGGGTTGAACAGGCCCCCCGTCTGGCCGTGTGCCTCGATTGCCAGCTCCAACGCCGTACCGAGCCACGGGTCGTCGGTCGTCTCCCCCCGGTTCAGACGGGAGAGCAGACTTTCCTCCCGGAAGCGCGAAAACCGCCCTTCCTGCCGCTCGAACAGCAGGCGCGTCTCAACGAAGGCCGCGATGGGCGCCTCCGGAGAGCCGATCACGATGTCGATGTCGGTGTTCATCGCGCGGAAATGCTCGGAGAACTGCACCGCACCTTCACCTTTCCGCGGTCTATCGTTACCGTGGGTTCGTGAGCATCAGCATATCGCCGGAAGCCGCCGCAAAGCCTCTGTTCATCGTCAACCCCATGTCAGGAGGGGGCCGCACCCGGCGCCGCATCGGCACCCTCGTGGACGCGATTGAACGCGCGGGTCTCGAAGCCGACATGGTCTTCACCACCCACCGCGGACACGGCGAAGAACTGGCAAGAGAGGCGATCGAAGCCGGCCGTGAGTTCCTCGTAGCCTGCGGCGGCGACGGCACGGTGTTCGAAGTCGCCAACGGCATCATGGCACTCACCGCCCATGAACGGGTCCGGCTCGGCACCATCGGGATGGGCACCGGCAAGGATGTCGCCAAGTGCCTGGGCATCGGCCGCGGTGCAACAGCCCTCCGGGCCATCACCGCCGGGTTCGAGCGCCGCGTCGATATCGGCAAGGTCACCTCGCGCGGCGACGATGGAGAAGGCCTCGTCCGGTACTTCCTCCTCGAGGCCTCGGCGGGCTGGGTGCCCGAGATCTCTCAGTCCACCCCGCGCTGGCTCAAGCGGCTCGGCGATACCGCCCCCTACATGATCGTTACGGCCGTCAAGATGGCCGGGCCCATCGGCCGGCCGTTCACCCTTTCCATCGACGGGCAGCAGTTCGACGGCCGCTACAACTCCATCAGTGTGCACAACATGGAGCTCTGGGGCGGAGACCTCGTTGCAGCCCCCGGCGCCTCCCCCGACGACGGCCTTTTCGACGTCATCCGCTGGGGCGACCTCGGGCGGGGCGCCATATTGAAAGCCGTCGCCGGCCAGCGCAACGGCGGCACGCACCTCGACATGGATGGCGTCGACCGGCACCCGGCCATGGCTATCGAGCTTTCCTCCCCAAAGCCTACCCGGCTGGACCTCGATGGCGAGCTCGGGGGCTACCTCCCGGCGCGGATCGAGGTCGTGCCGGGCGCCATCCGTTTTGCCGCGCCGCCCCCTTCGGCCAGCCTGTAGCGCGCCATTACGCAACCTCCGGGCGCGCTGATACACTCGTTTCGCACCACGCAAACAACCCACCGAAGGAACTGAACCATGCGCGAAGTCGTCATCGTCGACGCCATCCGCACGCCGCTTGGCCGGCGTGGCGGCGTCCTCAGCAAGAACCACCCCGTCGAGACATCGTCGCTCCTCCTGAAGGAGCTCGTGAACCGCAACAAGTTCGATGCGGAAGTCGTCGACGATGTCATCTACGGATGCGTCAGCGAAGTCGGGGCCCAGTCGACCAACCTCGCTCGCAACGTCGTCCTCACCGCCGGCTGGCCTTACACCATTCCCGGTATCACCCTCGACCGCCAGTGCAGCTCGAGCCAGCAGGCCGTCCACTTCGCCGCGAACCAGATCGGGTCCGGGGTGCACGACATCGTCGTGGCCGGTGGCACCGAGTTCATGTCGCAAATCCCGCTCGGCGCCAACGTCGGCCAGGGCATGGGCACGCCCTTTACCAAAGCCATGGGCGAACTGTACGACCTGACCTCACAGGGCATTTCCGCCGAGCGCATTGCCGAGAAATGGGGCATCAGCCGCGGCGAAGCGGATGAGTTCGCCGTCGAAAGCCAGGCTCGCGCCGCCCGGGCTCAGAAGGAGGGCCGCTTCAAGAACGAACTGATCCCGGTGCCCGGCAAGAAGAAGTTCAAGAAGGACGACGGCACCGAAGAGTGGGAGGATGCGACCATCGATTTCGACGAAGGCATCCGCCCCGGTACCACCCTCGAGGTACTCTCGGCACTGAAGCCCAGCTTCAAGGAAAATGGCGTTCACCACGCCGGAAACTCCAGCCAGATCACCGATGGCTCCTCGGCTGTTCTCCTCACCCACCCCGACAAAGCGAAGGAGATGGGCTGGAAGCCCCGCGCCCGTATCGTCTCCCAGGCGGTCGTGGGCTCCGACCCCGCGCTCATGCTGACGGGCCCTATCACCGCGACGCCCCTCGCTCTTTCCCGCGCCGGCATCACCATGCGTGACATCGACCTCGTCGAGATCAATGAGGCCTTCGCCAGCGTCGTCCTCGCCTGGAAGCGTGAACTGAACGCCGACATGAGCAAGGTCAACGTGAATGGTGGCGCCATTGCCCTCGGCCACCCGACCGGCTGCACCGGCGCGCGCCTTTTCGGCACGCTCCTCAACGAACTCGAACGCACCGGCGGCCGCTACGGCCTCGTTACGATGTGCGTCGGCGGTGGCATCGGCACCGCCACCGTCAT
>CAUJEQ010000064.1 GCA_963169135.1 Chloroflexota bacterium | reverse complement strand
CATGTCGGCCTCACTGCCGCCGTCGGCACGTTCAACTCGCTCCGGCGCTCGCTCGAAGAGACCGCATCGCAGATCGCGACCGAGGCCAGCCTCTCCACCGAAGATGCCGTGGAAGCCATCGAGAACATCCTCGTCCTCGCCGACGTTGTCCTCGAAGGGATGGCCTCGGTCTACGAGGCCACGATAGGTCAGTAGTCAGCCGTCCTCGCCCGGAGGGATGTCGATCCCACGGAAATGCTCGACGTTCCGCGCCGCCCCCCTCCCGTCGAGTTCCACAGCGACCACATCCACCCGCACCCGTTCCGGAGCGATCCCGTTTGCCTCCGCGTAACCCATTGCCGCATGCCACAGCCGCCGAAGCTTCGCCGGGGTGAGTGATTCCGCCGCCAGCCCCGCGGCGCCGCGCCTCGTGCGCACCTCCACCACCACCGTTTCCTCCCCGTCCCGGACTACCAGGTCCAGCTCCGCTCGCCCAACGCGCACGTTCCGGGCGATGACCTGCATGCCGAGCGACTCCAGCCGGTGGGCCGCCACCCGCTCACCGAATCCCCCGAGCCGCTGCCGCTCGTTCACCACCTGAACGCGAACTGCGCCACCGGAGCGTAGCTTCTCCGGTGGATCGGGCTCGGCCCGCGTTCCTGGAGCAGCCGTTTGTGCTCTGGTGTCGGGTAGCCCTTGTTCTGGCACAGGTTGTATCCCGGGTATTGCCCGCACAGTTCGTGCATCAGGGCGTCTCGTGCCACCTTGGCAACGATCGAAGCGGCAGCCACCGCCACGCTCAGCGCGTCCCCATCGATCACCGGCCGCACATTCGGCAGCGGCAGGTCCAGTGCGTCGCTGATGACCGCATCCGGCTTCACTCCCAGCGCCTCGAACGCCCGCAACATGCACAGCCGCCGTGCCGCCAGGATCCCGATCCGGTCGATCTCCTCCACCGATGCCCAGCCAAGGGCGAAAGGCACCGACTCCCGGATCTTCTCGGAGAGCTCATCCCTGGTACGTTCCGGTAGCACCTTCGAGTCGCGCACCTTCGTATACCAGCGAAAGCGCCTCCCGGCAGGTAGCGCGACTACGCCCGCCGCCACGGGCCCCGCCAGGGGCCCGACCCCCACCTCGTCCACGCCCGCCACCCAGACGGCCCCGGCGTTCCACGCTTCTTTCTCGAACCGCAATGAGGGGATCGGTGTCGCGCCCATCGAACGCATAGTAACCGCCGCGCCCGCCCGCGAAAGGCAGTTATGGCGCCCCGGTCCGATTTGCACGCTCACTCACGAAAAGGGGCCAGTCCACTACGGACTGCCCCCTCCGTTTTCTTGGTTTCGGCTGGTCACTCGAACCGCTCCCAGTTTGGCATCTGGATCTGTTTCGCCTCCGCGCTCGGCTCGAGGAACTCCTCGGCCAGCACGTACGCGTTCAACAGGTTCGTCACGCCCCAGCGCCCTTCCTTGAAGTCGAACGTGAGCACCAGGGCCACACGCATCGTCCCGTCCGGGCACTGGAACTGCGGCAGGCATTTCGTGATCATTGTCACCGCAGCTTTGTGCTCCACCGCGTCGAAGGCGTACACCGTCGGGAATCCGTCGCCCCACTGGTCCGACTTCGCCGTGTCGATCTCCTTCTGCAGCGCCTGGATCTGCGCCACGACGGTCTCGACTTTTCGTAGACCGCCTTCGGACCGCCAGTTGCCGACCTGCACTGCCTCGATCACCTCACCAGCGGTCTTGCACTCGGGCTGTCCGAGCCCCGGCTCGAAGTCTGAGGCCTTGCAGGTGTACTCGTCGGTCCGGAGCCGCGCGATGATCGGGTCGATCGCGCCGCCCGACATCTCCTGGTCGAACGTCCGCAACATGGCGATGAAACCATCGCGGTTCCCGGCTTCCGGGGTCGGCGTAGGTGTCCCCGGCGCCGGTGATGGTGTCTCCGGCGAGCCAGTCGCCGTTTCGGTGACGGGTGCCGTCGGCGTCGCCGTGCTCGCACCCTCATCGTCGTCATCCCCGCACGCTGCCGCGAACACCATGGCGAACGCCAGCAGCGCCCCGAGCGATCCGCCGGCCGCGAGCCGGCGCCACCGTTGACTCAACATTGCGATTCCTCCACCTGCACGTCCTCCGCATCCACGCGAAGCTGCATTCACTTCTGCACGCCTGTCCGTGGTGCGCATCCCCCGAAAGGCCGAACTTTCCGGCCATCTGTGACCCCGTTCACGCTGCCTGTGCCGGTTTCCGCCGCGGGAGCCACCGCCTCCAGCCGACTTCCCGGGCGCCGCTCGCGATGTCCCGCCGTTCGAATGCCCCGAGCGTCAGGATCAGAGCTGCCGCCGCCGGGACGAGCAGCAACAGAGGCCGGAACGGGTTGATATCCCCCACCAGCACTTCCGACGCCTCAGCCCAGTAGAACGGCGTCAACTTCCGGGCATCTTCGAGTTGTGTCACCAGCAAACCAAGTGTCTGCAGGACATAACCCGCAACGGCTGCAGTCGTGGTCAGCACGACCGCCGCTGCCCGGTTCGGGAGCGTCGCCCCGGCGAACATCGCGATCGTGAGAAAGAGCAGCACCAGTGGGACCGTCAGGACCATCGCCAGCAGGATCCGCCAGGGAGCGAGGTCGAAGTCCACGATCAGCTGTCCGATCCAGGCGCCAGGTGCCCCCGCCACCACTGCAACGCTGACTGCTGCGGTCAGCCCCGCAGCCTTTTCCAGCACCACCCGCCGTCGCGTCACCGGCTGCGCCAGCAACAGGTCCAGCGTGCCGGCCGATTCCTCTCCTGCCGTGGCCGCCGTCCCGGCCACGACCGCGAAGATGATGATCACCAGGGGCACGAACGAGAAGTACTCGGTCGCCAGGAAGCCCGCGGGCTCCGTGATCGAACCGGCTCCCCCTCCGAAGCTCTCGTAAATCGCCGGCAGTTCGATGCCCTCGAAAGCGTCCTGCACCCACGGGAACATCAGCACGTACATCAGCGCCAGAGAAAAGCTCAGGAGCCCGCCACCGATGGCGGTCACCCGCGCGTCCCAGAACGCCTTCCGCGCGATCGGGTAGCGGGTCACGCGGTCACCCCGTGCCGGTAGTAGGCGAGGAGGATCTCGTCGAGCGTCGGCTGTTCCGTCCGCAAGTCCACCACGTGATAGGCGGCCAGCGCCTTCAGCAGCGGGTCGATCTCGCCGGTTATCTCAAACTCCAGGGTCGCCCGCTCCCGCCGAATTTCCTTCGCGCCTGCCACCACGAGTGGGTCGGCCGGCGGCGCTTCACCAGCGAAACTGACCTCCACATGCCGCAGCGCCCGGGCCTTCATCGCCACCACCGGCTCCACCGCCACCAGCCGCCCTTCTCGCAGGATGCCCACCCGCTCGCAGGTCTGCTCCACTTCGCTCATCACGTGAGAAGAGAAGAACACGGTCGCGCCTCTCGCAGCCTCTCGCCGGAGCACATCCCAGACCGTCCGCTGCACCAGGGGGTCGAGTCCTGATGTCGGCTCATCGAGCAGGAGCACCTGTGGCCGCCCCAACAGCGCAAGCAGCACACCCAGCTTCTGCCGGTTCCCCTTCGAGTACGTCGAAGCTTTCTTCCCGAGGTCGAGTTCCATCTCGCTCGCCAGTTCCCGCACATACGCGTCATCCACCCGCCCGTTGCGCAGGCTCGCGAACAGTTCGACCGTCTGCTGGCCGGTCAGCCCGCCATACAGCCGCAGATCTCCGGGCAGATATCCGATCCGGCTTCGGACCTCCATCGACTCTCGCTGGCAATCGAACCCCAGCACGCTCGCGCTCCCCGACGTCGGGCGGATCAGGTCGAGCAGGATGCGGATAGTGGTGCTCTTGCCCGCACCGTTTGGCCCGAGGAACCCGAAGATCTCCCCCTGCTCGACTCTCAGAGACATCCGATCGAGCGCGACAACGTCTCCGAACGTTCGCGTCAGTTCGCGTGTCTCGATCGCCGCACTCGTACTCATCCTCGCCAGCCTACAGCCTCCCGTCGCTGGAAGTGACCGGGCGATTCGTACCCAATCGTGGGGCGATTCGGCCCGTCTTCACGCCCGCGCTTCCCGGGCGCATCATGCCGGATGTGACCCTTCCCGCCACCGAAGGCTGGCTCCATCCCTTCCTCCCGCACTTTCGGAAAACTTCCGCGCGCGTGCTCGATGCCGGCTGCGGTCCTGGCCTCGATGCGGCCTTCCTCGCCGCCAATGGCTTCGAGGTGACCGCCTGCGACCGCCGCCGCCCGCCGTCAGCGGTCTGGACAGGCCCGGTCGGGTACGTGCTCGCCGATCTGTGCGCGCTCCCGTTCCGCCCTTCGTCCTTCGGCGCCGTGGTCGCCAGCCTGTCGTTGCATTACCTGCCCTGGAGCGCCACGCTGGCCGCCTTCCGGGACACCGGCAAACTCGTGAGTCCTGGCGGCTGCTTCCTCTTTCGCGTCAACGCCAGCGACGATGTCTACCACGGCGCGGGCCAGGGCGAGCAACTCGAACCCGGCTTCTTCCGCGTCCCCAGCGGCATGGTGAGCCACAGCGAGACCAAGCGCTTCTTCACGGAGGCCGATGTCGGCGCCGTCATCCCAACCGGCTTCCGTCTCGAACACCTCGCTCACCGCTCCATCCGCCGCTACCAGCAGCCGAAGCAGGTGTGGGAGTGCCTGATTACCCGCGACTGACTATCAGCCGCCGCCCGCCGCCTGTGGGGCCGGCCACTGCCGCCGCCAGAGGTACGCCAGCGCGCCGGTCGCCACACCCACGTTCAGCGACTCCACGCGCGGGTCCATTGGCAATGCCACCCGGAAGTCGCTTTCCTGCAGCAGCAGGTGGCTCACGCCCTCGCCTTCGCTGCCCATCACCAGGGCCGTCCGCCCGGGCCAGTCGAACGCCGTCGCCGGCTGCGCACCTTCTGCCGCATCGGCTGCCACCACCCAGTAGTTCGCCTCTTTCAGGGTCTTGATCGCCATGGCCAGGTTCTGCGGGGCGGCAACCGGGGCGATGAAGCTGATCCCCGAGCTCGCCCGGTGCACCCCCGGGGTCAACAGCGCGCCCCGCCGCAGCGGCAGCACCACCGCGTCAACGCCGGCAGCAACCGCCGTCCGCAGTACCGCCCCCAGGTTCTGTGGGTCCGTTACCCGGTCCAGCAGCAGGATGAGCGACGACTTCCCCGCCTCCCGCGTGACCGCCCGCAGGTCTACTGGCTGGATGTCCCGGAGCCGTACCAGCACGCCCTGATGTACCCCGTTCGCGGTCAGTTCGTCCAGCCGGTAAGCATCGACGGGCTCGGCGTGCAGTCCCCGCGCCCTGGCTTGCTCCACCAGTTCGATGACACGCTCGTTGCGCGTCTCCCGCAAGTAAAGCATCGACTTCGCGTAGCCCGTCTCCAGCGCCATCGCGCAGGGATTGATGCCAAAGGCGAGGTCGTCGGGCGTGCTGTTGGGCTTGGGACGCATCCGTGCCATGAGAGCGTAAGTGTCGCACCCGCGCGCCTGCCGGGCACGGCTAAGGCGCCGCTGGGAACCCTGCGCCGCTCGTCGATTGGTAACTCGCCACCAGCTGCGACTGGTCCACCGCGTAGATCCGGTCGTCCCCGTTCCGGAACACCTCCGTCAGTGCCGGCATCTGTGCGAACTTCGCCAGTCCTTCCGGCGTGCCGTGAACGCGCTCCTCGCCGCCGACCACGACATAGCGCACGTCGTATTTGCGCAGGTAATCCACGGCCAGCTGCGTCGAACCTGACGTGTAGAACATCTCCGTTTCCGAACGTCGCCGCTGGACCAGGCCCGCGTAGTCGGTCCGCTGCTGGATCTGGTGCCAGTCCCAGCCGATCACCGCCGGCAGTCCGGTGTACTGCGAGATCCGCCCCGTCCAGCGGTAGAGCGGCCCCACCGCTTCCGCGATCACCGGCGAGCCCTCCACGTTTTCCCGCAGCCAGTCGATCAGCGCCCGGTCATCCTCCAGCCGCAGTGCGACATCATCTGAAGGGTCCTGCTCCGACTTCGGCTCAACGAACACCGCGTAAGGAAGGAAGGCGAACCCGTCGAGCGTCGGCCCCGTCTGTTCGAACCGCGCGTTCTGCCGCGCCCGCGTCCCGGAAATCAGGAACAGGCTCGCGCCGAACACCAGCGCCACCACGACGGCGGTCCCGCCAATCGCGCTCGCCACGCGCCAGTCGGGTCGCGGCAGGTCCCCCGCGCGCGCGGCGTCCAGCACCCGTTTCGCCTCCCGTCCCGAGTACCAGGCGGCGAACCCGCTCGCCAGCGCCAGCATCTGCCACGCCTGCAGGCTGAACTTGAACACAGTGTTCATCCGCTCGATGTCGTTCTTCAATGTCACCACGTCCACGCCCACCGCCACGGCGAAGCCCAGCGCGTAAAGCGCCGTCGCCAGCGTCCTGGCCACGTTCTTCTCCGGCCGCGCCAGTTCGAACCAAAGCAGGTTGACCAGGAATGCCACTACTACCAGCCCCAGGGCGATGGTCGTCAGCCCGAATGCCCACGTGAACGCCGCCACCCCGCTCAGGAAAATCGCCAGCGACAACAGCTCCAGCCGCCCGTTGATCACCGCCAGGAACGGGTTTCGCCCGTGAACGAACCGCCGCTCGACCAGCTCCTCCCGGTAGCGCACCGACACGAAAGCGACCGCGAAGGCAATGAAGACGCCGAAGTGCACGAAGAACTGGTGCGCCTTCGTGGTCTCTGGCGCCCGCGTTATGCCGGGGTCGAACGTCTCGAAGTGCGCCGTGTACGGCGAGAATGCGATCGCCGCAACCGCGCCCGCCAGGAGCAGGTGGCCCACCGCGTCCCACCACCGCTCTTGCCACCGCCCGGCGCGAAGCATCTGGCCGAGTGGAATTCCTGCGGTGGCGATCAGCACCGCCGTCGGGAAGTCCCAGGTGTGCACCGTCCGCACCAGCCCAACTGCTGCCCCGACCATCCCGGCGATCAGCCAGCCGTGCATTCGTAGCCCGGCCCGCACAGTCGTTGCATAGGCTACCACCAGCGCGATTGTCGCCCCAAAGAACGGCAGCCCCATCAAGTGTGGATGCAGGTCGGCGAACAGCATCGACCAGTACGGGAACTCCGTGATGTCGAACGAGCCGAAGTGCACCCGCGAACTGCGCCACCAGTCGAATGGCGGCAGCGCCTCCCCGCCGAAGACCCACTGCCACAACCCGCCTGCAATCCCCACCGCCCCGCCCACCACCGGCACGTCCTCTGCGAACCCCCACTCGTTGACCGCCTGCACCCGTTCGATCCACTGGTGGGCGCCGTCCAGGTTCCCGATCCCGACGAGCAGCACCGCCCCGAATGCCCCTGCGAGCAGCGCCGGTCGGGCGGAAACGTGACCGCCCACGGCCCGCGCCCGCGTCCCAAGCCCCACCAGCCACTGCACCACCGTGAACGCGACGCTCGCCGCCAGTGCCGCGTAGGTCGGCACGCCCAGGTTGAACGCGATCTCCGGAACGATCCGCAGTGCCCGGATCGGCACGGCCAGGAAGAACCACCCCATGTAGTAGTAGTTCATGCTCCCACCGCCGAACCACGGGTCGTACGGCGGCATGATGGTCGACCGCGTCACCGCCGTCAGGTAGGCGATCTCCATCGGCTTCTCGCCGCCCTGCGGGTGGTGCCATAGGTCCGGGTTGTACGCGCGAATCAGCAGGAAGCTGAAGAACGCCACCAGGAACACGCCCTCCACTGCCAGCCATGAACGCCACTGCTCCCGGCCATCCGCAGCCAGCTGGCCCCGCCGTACAACCGCCACCGCGGCGCCCGCTGCTACCAACGCGCCGAACACCGCCCACACCAGTCCTCCCGAGAAGTGCGCCGCGCCCCAGGCCACAAGCAGCCAGGTCGGCAGCGCTACCGCCGTCAGCCCCAGGAACTTGCTCAGACCGTAGCCCCGCCCCGGCAACGCCTTGAACAGCCAGGTCACCCAGGGCACCGTCGCGAACGCCGCGACCTCCAGCCACAGCAGCCACCAGAGCCACGGCAGCGAGCTCGCCCACCCGTCCGCGTCGAACACATCGGTGAATGTGCCCCCCGCTTGCTGTGTCTCAGCCTCGGCGGGCGTGAACTGCAGGCCATTGGTGCGCCCCTGCCGCGGAAGCATGTTCACTGCCCGCTCCGGGTGTGCCTCGTTCAGCAGCGCCAGCGCGCGCTCCGGGTCCCACGCATCCGTCTTCCGGTAGATCCGCACCTCAGGGTGGTCGTACACCGTGAACGACTCCTCGGCGCTCGAGTCATCGACCGAGATCCCGAGGAACGTGGGATGCACCTTGAAGGTCTCGACCCGCTCGAATCCCAGCTCGCCCGATTCCAGCAGCGCGTAGTAGCGGATGGTCGCCGGGTACTCGCGCTCGAGCTTCTTCACCGACTCGCGGATGCGGTTCGATGTGATGGCGACATAATCCGCGCCGTTCAGGCCCGCCCGGTTCGGGTTCGCCGGGTCCCCGTACACCAGCTTATAGACCTTCTGCGGCGAGTCCGGTTCGTAGGGCTCCGTCTCGATCATCCGGTACTCGCGCGGCCGTTCCGGGAAATGCCACGGCACCGGGTCGTCCCAGATTTCGCTGGTAATCGCGGTCCCCGCAGGCAGGTTCTCGTACACCCAGCGCGTCGCCGCAATTCGCGGGTGCTCGTGGCTGTAGACCGACTGGAATGCCAGCGCCCACCACAACGTCGCGCCGGCGACGACCGCGAGCACGCTTGCTGCAAGTATCTTTGCCCCCTGTGTTCCCGGCGCGATCCGCTTCGCCCACCGCCGATGCGGCAGCCGATCCGGCCACCGCCCGCTGTGCGCCCATCCCCAGAACGCGACGAGCCCCCACCCGGCGAACACCGCCAGCACCGCGTACATCGGCTGGAAGTAGCGCATGAACGCCACGAACCGGGGCCCCCAGAAACCCAGCACCAGCAGGCCCGCGATCAGCGGAAGCGCGAAAGCCATCTCCCGTCGCCGGAACAACAGGATGGCGGCGCCGGCCATCGCCGCCCACGACGCTATCCCCGGCGCCGGGCCCATGCCCCACAACACCATGTTCTTCAGCGGCGTCAGGAACGGCGTCGTCCCAGCGAACTGCACGAACGGCGGAAAGTCCGCGTTGCCCCGTTGAAAGTCCTGCTCGCGCTGGAGGTCGTCCCACCAGCGCTGGTTGAGCGCCATGTCCCAGAAGTTCGGCCCGTCGAACGCGTATGGCTGCGCAACCCGGAACACCACCAGCGAGATCGCGCCCGCAAGGCAGAGCATCGAAAAGTCGTTCGCCCACGCCCAGGGCGGCGCGTCCTTCGGCCCCGCTGGCGGCTCACCCCGCCACTTGAGCCCCAGCCGCGGGAAGTCTCGCAGCCCGGCTCGCAGCCCGAACGCCGCCACCGGCAGCGCGGCGAAGATGGCCCCGTTCACCTTGCACGCCACCGCCAGCCCGATCGCCACCCCAAACCCCACCGCAAGCCACCATGACCCGGCGCCGTCGCTCCGCACCCACAGCACACTGAGCAACAACGTCAGCGTCGCGAAGAACGTAAGGTATGGGTCCGCCGTCCAGAAGTGTGAGAGCTGCGTGGGCAGCACCGCCAGCGCGTACAGGAGCGCACCCGGCAGCCCCGCCCGGCTCCCGAACAGCCGGCAGCCCACCGCGAACACGAGCAGGATCGTCGCCGTGTCGAATACTGCGGTGACCCGTCGCCCCCACACGACTGTGTAGTCGTACGAGTTGTCCGGCCCGGCCGGGTCGTCTCCCGCGAAGGTCGCCACCGCCTTCACCAGGAACAGCGGAAACGTGCCGTAGACGTAGGAGTTCGTCTCGCCGTCGTTGTACGGGTTGAGCGGGCTGTTCGCCGTGTCGAAATATCCGCCTATGCCGTCCGGCCAGTCGATCCGGTTCGCCACCAGCGAGAGGAACCGTTCATCCGGGTGCATCTGCAGCGGCCGGTCTGACTCCGGCGGCTGGTCCCACCCCAGCCCGTGGAAGCGAAGCGCGCCGCCCAACACCACGATCAGCAGGAGTGCGCCCGCCTCCCACCGCCAGACCGATGCGATGAATCGCGAAAACACCCGTCGCCAGCCCGCTGTCGACCGGCCTGGCTCAGTCATGGTCTCTGCCAAACGCCCTCCGGGTGGCGAGTTGCGCTACAGGATACGATGGCCACCCCTCACGCGGACGTTGCCCGGCGCGCCCCGGTAATGCCCGCGGCCCGCATCTGCGTTCGCTCGCTTTCCCCAAAGCCCAGCTCAGTCAGCACCTCTTCCGTGTGCTCGTCCAGCTGGGGCGCGGCCGACCTGATCCGCGTCGGGGTGGCATCCATGCGCAGGGGCGGCCCGAACGTCTTGTACGTCCCGAACAGCGGATGCTCGATGTCCACCACATAGCCGTTCTCGATCAACTGCGGGTCGTGGAACACATCCGGTGGGAAGTTCAGCGGACCGCACGGCACCCCGCCAGCCCGCAGCGCCTCAATCCACATCTCGGTCGTCTTCGTCAGGAACAGGTCCTCGGTGGTCCGCACGAGGCGGGTGAGCCGATCGTATGTCTCCGGCGTCCCGAGTTCGAAGTTCGGTTCGAGCCGCGGGTCCTGCACACCCGTCACCGCCCGGAAGCGCGCATTGAGCTGCGGGCTCAGGCACCCGACGCTCACGAAGCTGTCCTGCGTCCGGTAGTGCCGGAAGTAGATGTTCGCGTACCCGCC
>CAUJEQ010000063.1 GCA_963169135.1 Chloroflexota bacterium | reverse complement strand
CCCACCAGCGACAGGCTCCCCGCGATGAGGACGGCGCTCGCCGACAGGTAGTTCGCGTTCCCCATGTCCAGGTCGAACACCAGCACAACGATGACCAGCACCACCGCCGTGTGCGCGAACCCGTACACCAGCGAGAACACCGCCGTCCCCACCATGTGCGTCCCGCGCCGCACCGGCGCCATGAACGTGTATTCGATCGTCCCTTCCCAGCGCTCCCAGCTGATCATCTCGCTCACCGTCTGGAACACCACTGCCAGGTAGTGCCATACCAGCGCCCCGATCGCCAGGAACAGGATCAGGGTGTCCACCTGAGCGGTGCTCAGCGGCTGCCCGCCCACGGCCGTGTTCGCGCCGCGCGCAATCAGCACCACCGCAAGTGAATTCGCGATGGTGTACAGCATCCACACCAGCTCCCAGCCCCAGTACCGCTTCACCAGGTTGATGTTGCGTTCGACAAAGGCGTAGCTCGCCCGGAGTTCGTGAAATGCCATCGTCATGTCAGCTCAGCCTCCTTGTCCGCTTCTTCCAGCTTCTTCCCCGTCAGCCGCAGGAAGACATCCTCCAGCGAGGGCGGCGCCTCGCCCGCCTGCCGGACCATGTCCTTCAACGCCGGCGGCGTATCCAGCGCCACGATCCGGCCCTTGTCCACGATCGCGATCCGGTCGCAGAGCTCGTCCGCTTCCTGCATGTCGTGGGTGGTCAGTACCACCGTCGCCTCGTGCATGTCGCGCAGTTCGCGCACGGCCGCCTGCACCTCCCGTTTCGAGTGCGGGTCCAGCCCGGTCGTTGGCTCGTCCAGCAGCAGCAGCACCGGCGCCGTCAGGAACGCCCGCGCAATCGCCACCTTCTGCTGCATCCCGCGCGACATGTCTTCCATCGACGAGCCGATCGACCGGTTCTCCAGCCCCAGCCGCGTCAGGATCTCCACGACCTTTCGCCGCGCATAGGCGGGGTCCACGCCGTAGAGCCGCGCTCCGTACATCAGGTTCTCCATCGGCGAAAGCTTCTTGAAGAACGAAGCCTCCACGGAGACCCTGTTGATGAGCCGCTTCACCTGTGCCTCGTCCCGTTCCACGTCCAGCCCGAACACCCGCACCCGTCCCGTGTCGGGCATCAGCAGCGTCGACATCAGCCGGATGAGCGTGCTTTTCCCCGTGCCGTTCGGGCCCAGCACCCCGAAGATCTCGCCCCGCTCCACCACAAAGCTGACGTGGTCGACCGCGACCACCCGTTTGCGCTCCTTGCGCTTTCCCCGCATCCGCCCAATGAGCCCCGGCCCCTGGCGGAACACCTTGGTCACGTCATCGACTTCGAGGGCGCGGACGTGCGGGTCGACCTCGATCCGTCGCCCTCGAAACTGTTCTGGCTCTGGAGTTGCCACCGTCATTGATCTCCTCCTCGTGGGGCGGGCGTTCCCGGCGGGTGGCCGGGCTGCCCCGGCATTCCTTTCCCCGGCAAGACGGAGATCAAAAAACCGTGGGCGGTTGGTCTGTTGACGCCCACGGCTTCGAAACGGTTGGACTTGTCCCGCTTACAGCTCGATGGGCACCCTTCCGGCGCTGGGCGCACTGCGGCGCAGCCGGAATGCAGTTGTTCGCGTCATTCTGGTCATCGGCGGCGCCCCCTTTCGAACATGTTCCAGACTATAGTCCCCATCGGCAGCACCAATCAACAACGCGGAAAGCCCCCCGCGGGTTAACGGTCGCCCCGGCAAAGGCCCCGTCCAGTGTGCCGCGGCCTCCGCGTCTGCTACAGTCGCGTCCGCGAAAACGGGGCGATGTTTCGCCCCGATCCGCCGGTCGCACGAGAGGAAGCCGGTATGAGAGCAGTGATCCACGATCGGTACGGCCCGCCAGAAGTGCTTCGCGTCGGCGAAGCCGCCATGCCCGTCCCGAAGGCAGACGAGGTCCTCGTGCGGGTCCATGCCTCCACCGTTACCCGGGGCGATGCCATGCGCGTACGCAGCGCCGAGTACCGCTTCAGCCGTCTCTTCACCGGCATTCGTCGCCCCAGGCACACCGTGGCGGGCACGGAGTTCGCCGGCCGCATCGAGGACATCGGCGCCGCCGTCACCCGGTTCCATCCTGGCGATGCGGTGTTCGGTGTCGAAGGCGGCGCCCACGCCGAGTACGTAACCGTCCGTGAGACCGGTGTCATCGCCCCCAGGCCCGCGAACCTGACCTGCGAGGAAGCCGCGGCTCTGCCAGACGGATCGCTGCTCGCGCTGTCCTGCCTCCAGCCGGCCAACCCGTTGCGCGGCAAAAGTGTCCTGGTCTACGGTGCCGCAGGCTCCATTGGCACTGCCGCCGTCCAGCTGCTTGCGCACCACTTCGGGGCCGAAGTGACCGCGGTGTGCGACACCAGGGACCTTGGTCTTGTGCGCTCGCTGGGCGCTGGCGACGTTCTTGACCGCCTTGCCGAAGACTTCACCAGGAACGGCAGGACGTATGACGTCATCTTCGACGCGGTCGGCAAACACTCATTCCGCCGCTGCCGGCGCTCGCTGAAGGCTGGCGGCATCTACATCACGGTCGACCTCGGGTACATGTATCACGTGCCTCTCCTCGCCCTCGCCACGCGGTTCACCAGAAAGAAGAGGGCCGCCCTGGGCATCGGCCGCTATCGCCAGGAGGATCTCCTCCTCGTGAAAGAGCTCGTCGAGGAGGGCAAGTATCGCCCCGTCATCGATCGGAGCTACGCACTCGACGAAGTCGTCGAGGCGACCCGCTACGTCGAGTCCGGCCAGAAAACCGGCAACGTCGTCCTCCGCATCACCTCGGCCCCCTGATCGTTTCATCCGTGCCCGGCGTTCATGATGTGCGGCACACCGCAGACCCGGAGAAAGGCCATCCTCGTGACCACCTCAAACCAGCAGCGTGAGCGCCAGTTGCGCCGCCTCCGCCTCTACAACCTCCTGATGGGCGCCTTCCACGCCGCCCAGGGTGTGGCCATCCTCACCCTCGCCAACGACTTTTCCCTCCCGGTCACCGCCAGTTTCATGGAGGGCCCGCCGGGCTCCGCTCCACCCGAACTGCGAGATCTCTTCGATGTCCGAATCGCCTGGGGTGTCGCCCTCTTCGTCTTCCTCTCTGCCGCCGCCCACTGGATCATCGCCGCCCCGGGGGTCTACGGCTGGTATGCCCGGAACCTCGACCGCAACCGCAACTACGCCCGCTGGATCGAATACTCCGCCAGCTCGTCGGTCATGGTCGTGCTCATCGCCATGTTCACCGGCATCAGCGACATTGCCGCCCTCGTGGCGATCTTCGGCGTCAACGCCGCGATGATCCTGTTCGGACTCCTCATGGAGCACTACGAAGAGCCGGGCCACCCCAACTGGACAGCGTTCATCTTCGGTTGCCTCGCCGGGGCGGTCCCGTGGATCGCTATCGCCATCTACTTCGCCAGCCCCGGTTTCGCAGCCTCTCCGCCCGGCTTCGTCGTGGGCATCTTCGTGTCGCTCTTCGTGTTCTTCAACTGTTTCGCGGTGAACATGGCCCTGCAGTACCGCCGCGCCGGCCCGTGGCGCGACTACCTTTTCGGTGAAGCCGTGTACGTCCTCCTCAGCCTCACGGCAAAGTCCGCCCTCGCCTGGCAGATCTTCGCCAGTACCCTCGTCGGCGACGCCTGAGGCATCACGGGCCGATGAGAGTCAGCGGCACCTCGTACACGTTCGTCGGGCTCCCGTCCTTCGGCGAGCTTTCGAACACCACGAGCGTGATCCGGCCCGGCGCCAGTCCCGCCAGGTCCACCTCGAATGCGAACGTGCCCCACGTCCCCGTCCCGGCAGTCGCCGTCGTGAACCCCTCCTTCACGATCCGGCCGTCCCAGTCCGTCACCAGCCACTCGACCGTCGCCTCGAACGTGTTCGATGTCCCCAAGACCTCCAGCGGCGAGTGCACCTCGGCTCCCGGGGCCGGCGACTCCACCAGGATCAACGGCGTGTTGTCTCGGAAGTCGTCCCGCGTCAGGTTCTTCGCCGGCACGCCCTCCCCGCCGATCGCCTCGACCTCCTTCCCGTCGAGGAGGATCGTCACCCGGTCCACGCTGTCGTACTGCGTCAGCGTGTAGACCACCTGGGCCACCCGAGTCGTCATCGACAGCGAACCGCCACCCGATTCGAACTCACGCGACAGGTCTACTGTTGCCAGCCCATTCGCGATGTCGATGTCCAGCAGCCGCGTCCCCGCCGGCACCTCGCTGCCCATGCCCAGGTCGCGTTCGAGTGTGCTCGGCCCGGCCAGCAGCGCCTCTATCGCGCCGCGCGCCACCGCCGGCGCCATGACCATCCGCCCGCCCGTCGCGATGTGCTCGTCCCGTGCGAAGAACACGGCAACCGCCACCAGGACCTCATCCTGCGGTGTCTGAGTAGGCCGTACCGTCGGTGTCTCTGTTTGTCCCGCGGTCGCGGTTGCCGTTGAACCGGGCGTCGCGGGCTCGTCATCGTCATCACCGCACGCCGCCAATCCGAACAGCACCATCGTCGTAGCCAGTGCCACCGCGGCCCATTTCACCATTACAGCCTCCTCCCATGCGCGGGCACGTTCGGTGCCCCGAGGCGCCGGGGTAACCCCGTCCTCCACAGGATAGAACGCCCCGAAAGCTTCTGCTCCCGCTACACGTCCGCCGTGTCTCGTTGCTTTTCCCGCGCTTCCGCAATCCTCCGGAACAGCGTGCCCGTCCCGAAGATCGGGAATACCCGCTCGAAAATGCCCGGTGCGGCCTCCGCGAATGCACTGACCAGCCGTCCTGGCCCCCTGTACACCAGCATCTCCGGCCGGTCCCGCCTGATTGCCTTCACGACATCCGAGGCCACTTTCTTGGGCGTCACCGTCCCGGCAAGGAAGTTCTCCTTCACGCCCGCATCCTGCTGCATCTGCACATACATGCCCGCTTCCGAGACCAGCCCCGGGCAGATCACGCTCGCACTTACGCCCCGCTTCCTGAACTCCCCCCGGAGCGACTCCGTGAGTCCGACAAGCCCGGCTTTCGATGCCGCATACGGCACGCTGTACGGGACGGGTACCTTCCCCGCCAGCGAGGCCATGTTCACGATGTGCCCCGCCTTTTTCTCGAGCATCACCGGGATGACCTGCCGTGTCAGCAGCAGGGCCGAGGTCAGGTTCACGTCGATCGTCGCCTGGAGCTCCTCCTCCGGCTGCCGCTCGAAGTGGGCCGTCACCTCGATGCCCGCGTTGTTCACGAGTATGTCAATTCGCCCGAACTCCGCCAGCGTCGCCGCAACCAGCCGCTGGCGGTCCGCAGCCACCGTGACATCGCCCGGCACCGCGATCGCCCGCACGCCGAGCGCTCGCATCTCCTCCGCGACCCGCTCCAGGTCCCCCGCCGACCGGGCAGCCAACACCAGGTTCACGCCTTCCCCGGCGAGCGCTCGCGCGATGTACGGCCCCAGGCCTCGCGACGCCCCCGTAACGATCGCCGTCCGGTTCTTCAGTTGCCGCATGACACGCCTCCAGTCCCGACTCTGAGCGGGGAGTGTACCGGTATGGCGCAAGCCCCCCGCCGATGTGACCTTTGTTTCGTGCCATATGCCGTCCGGGTGCTAGGCTTATAACGTGGGAGTTCGCTTCGCATCCCCGGCCGGCAGGCGTCGTGCGTCCTGGATCCTCGTCCTCGCGCTCCTGCCTACCCTCACGTTCTTCGGGCACTGGCCCGGGCAGATCCCCATCCCCGGTACCGGCTATTACGTCGCTATCCCCGGGTCCTCCCCTGCGGCCCCGGCAGGCGCCGCCAACGAGGGGCACGATCACGCCAGTCATTGCCACGCTGATGCGGCCACCTGCAGCGACGTCCCCGCCACTGCCGGCGTCAGCTTCGCCATCCTGAACGAAACCCTTGCGCTCTTTGGCGCTGGCGGCCTCTTCGTCCTGCTTGCCCTCCGCTGGTGGGTGCCGGGCGAAGGCTTCACTCCTTCCCCGGAGCTGGAACCCCCGCGAGCGCTCGCCCACGCCTGAGAGGGTGTCCAGGCGAGCCCCTATTGCTCGCACACGAGGCGCATCGCGTCTCCCAGCTCCACAGGGAACATGGATATGACCACGATCTTCCCGCGCCACCTGGCGCTCATGGCGTTCGCCGCTCTCTCCGCGATCGCTATCCTCGCCTTCGGCGCGTGTGGTGATGATGCCGATACCGGAGCTTCCCCCTCCGGTGACGCAGCAGTCCTCACCGCAATCAACATCCTTGATAACGCGGGCTTCCACGAAATCGACGATGCCATCCAACAGGAGAAGAAGATCCCGGCTACCGCCAGGACCACCACGATTCGCATGCAGGCACTGGTACAGCTCACCGCCTGGCCGAACGATGACCTCGAGGCCCAGGCCGATGCGCTCGCCACCCTCTTCGGCGATTTCGCCGAAGTACTCGATGCCGAGTCACCAGACATGACCCGTGTTAGCGAAGCGTCGACGAAAGTCCACATCGCCCAGCACGAGTTCTCTGGTGCCGTGTGGGAGCACCTCTACGAGGCTGCTGGTCTTGGCGAAGACGACGGTCACACCCATTGATCCGGGTGGCCCTATGAGTTCGGTACCATCTGGTCACACTCGTAGGGCCATCCGTCCTCACTCGCGGGGCGTATGATCTGTGAAGATCATCACGAGCGGTGGTTCCCACCGGCTGCCGGGGTTCCCGCGCCTCGCAGCCACATCTCCTGGAGTTAGCCATGCACAAGCCCGCCCGCTACGCGGCCCTCGCGCTGGGCGTCCTCATCACTGCCTTCGCCCTCACCGCCTGTGGCGGCGATGACGACAGCGACGACAATGATTCTGGCGACGCCGCTTCCTATATGGGCGCCGTCGTCGCCCCGCCGATTGAAAAGCCCGACGCCGTCCTCCTCGACGAGGAAGGCGAGAAGTACGACCTGCGGAAGGAGACCGAGGGCTACATCACCCTCCTCTATGTCGGTTACACCCACTGTCCCGACATCTGCCCCACGCACCTCTACGAAATGAGCGAGGCGCTCAAGAAGCTCCCCGACGATGTCTCGAGCAAGGTCAAGGTCGTCTTTGCGACCGCCGACCCCGAACGCGATTCGCCCGAAGTCCTCAAGGGATACCTCGACACGTTCGACGAGAACTTCGTTGGACTTACCGGGCCGCGCGACCTCATGGACGACTTCCAGATCGCCCTCGGCCTCCAGCCCGCGAGCCGCACCGACCTCGGCGGCGGCAACTACGCCGTCAACCACGCCGCCTACGTGATGGCGTTCACCACCGACAACATCGCCTACCTGGTCTACCCCTCGGGCATGGGCCAGGCCGAATGGCTCAACGATCTTCCATTGCTCGTGAAGAAGGGATACGAACCGAATTGAAAGGCACACTCCGTCGCGGCCCGATAGCCGCGCTCATCATGCTCATGGCACTCTCCGTTGCCCTCGTCGCCGTCGCCTGCGGTGGCGATGACGACGAGGATGACGCCAACGGTGATTCCACGCCGGCAGTCACCGCCGGCACGAAACTCGGCAATCTGACCATCTCCGGCGAGTGGGTCCGCCCCACCACGAACGAGGTCTCTGCCGCATATCTCACCGTCCACAACTCCGGCGAGGCTGATGCGCTGGTCAAGGCATCCACGCCGCTCACCAGCACCGTCCAGCTGCACGAAGTCATCACCGAAGGCTCCTCCTCGAAGATGCAGGAGAAGCCCGGCGGCTTCCCCGTCCCGGCCGACGGCATGCTTGAACTTAAGCCCGGCGGCTTCCACATCATGATGATGGACCTGAAGGCCCCGATTGCCCTCGGCGAGACCGTCTCGCTCACCCTCACCTTCGAAAAGGCCGGCGAAGTAACCATCGAGGCGCCCGTCAAGGCCGCCCCGGATATGGGCAACGGCCCCATGAACCACGGCGGTATGAGTTCGACCACCCCCGGGGCCACGACAACCACCGTGGCCGCCCCGGGGCCCGTCACCTTCGGCAACCTCACCATCAGCGACCAGTGGGTGCGCGTGACGGCAAATACCGTGACGGCCGCCTACATGGTCATCACCAACACCGGCGAGGCCGACACCCTCATTGCGGCCAGCACGCCGCTGACGGCCAGCGTCCAGCTCCACGAAGTCGTCTCCGATGGCGCAACTTCGAAAATGCAGCCAAAGGACGGCGGATTCCCGGTCCCAGCGAACGGCGAAGTCACCCTGCGTCCGGGCAGCTACCACATCATGATGCTGGACCTGAAAGAGCCGGTGACCGATGGCCAGATCGTGACCATCACGCTCACCTTCCAAAAGGCCGGTGACGTCACCATTACCGCTCTGGCGAAGCCGCACACCGGCATGATGGAAGGTGCCGGCCAGGGAATGGGGCACGGACAGGGTATGGGTGGCATGGCCACCGCCACGCCCGCCCAGTGAGCTAACCGGGCGCCCGCAACCATCTCCGCATCGAGGGCCGGGGGTTCTGCCCGGCCCTCGTTTTCCGCTGCCTATCCCGCCTGCCGAGCCACGGCCTCGGCCGCTGCCTTCGCCGCCTCCGGGTCGCCCAGGTACCGGGAGGAAACCGGCCGCAGGTCTTCACCCAGCTCGTAGACCAGCGGGATCCCGGTCGGGATGTTGAGTTCCGGGATCGCTTCGTCGCTGATCACGTCCAGGTGCTTCACCAGCGCGCGCAGGCTGTTGCCGTGGGCCCCGATGAGCACCCGTTGCCCCGCCCGCAGGTCCGGCACGATGGCGTCGTACCAGTACGGCAGCATCCGCTCGACCACGTCCTTCAAGCACTCGGTCGCGGGCACGAGGTCCGGAGCGAGCGCCGCGTAACGCGCTTCGTGGCCCGGGTGCCGGTCGTCATTGAGCTCCAGCGGCGGTGGTGGCGTGTCATACCCCCGCCGCCACGCGAACACCTGGTCCGGCCCGTACCGGTCGGAGGTCTCCTTCTTGTTCAACCCCTGCAAAGCCCCATAGTGCCGTTCGTTCAGCCGCCATGAGCGCTTCACCGGCAGCCAGTGCTGGTCCATCACGTCGAGCGCTATCTGCGTGGTGGCGATCGCCCGCCGCAGCAGCGACGTGTGCACGACGTCAAACCGCAGCCCGGCGTCCGCCATCAGCCGGCCCGCCTCGCGTGCCTCGCCGCGGCCCTTCTCATTGAGCGGGACATCCGTCCAGCCGGTGAATCGGTTTTCCTGGTTCCAGGTGCTCTCGCCGTGGCGGAGCAGCACAAGTGTGTACGTCATGCCCCGATTGTACGCGTGCCGCTCCCTGGCAGCCCCGCACACCCCTCGCACACCCTGCCTCCCCGTGGCATACTGAACCTGCCGTGACAGAGACCTCCCTGGCCGAAATGAAAGATTTGGGAGCTTCGTCTCCCATTGCGCTCCTGGCGCCCAGCCGCCATTGGCTCGTCCGCTGGCTGTTCGTCGCGCTCGGAAGCCTCCTCGTCGGCGTCGGCATCCTGGGCGTTTTTCTCCCGCTCCTCCCATCCACCGTCTTCTTCCTCATGGCCGCCGGCTGCTACGGCAAGAGCTCGCCGGGCGCCTATCGCTGGCTCACCACCAACCGCTGGTTCGGCCGTCACTTGCGCGACTACCGCGAAGAGCGTGGTGCAACACTCGCCGCCAAGGCCTACTCCATCGGCTCCCTCTGGCTCGGCATCGGGTTCACGGAGTTCTTCTTCATCGACAACCTCTGGGTCCGCCTTACCCTGTTTGCGGTCGCGATTGCAGTCTCGGTCCACCTCTTCGCGCTGCGCACCATCCGCCGCTGACCCTTCCCAATTTCTTCTGTTTACCTTCTCCCAAAGACTCTTGACAACCCTTCAGGCGGGAGTAATGTGACTGGTGAGACCTGCGACAAATCCCCCGCTCCTGAAGAGGGAGTGGACCCGGGAAAGTCGCTTTCTGGACGGAGGTAGGCATATGCGAAGCAAGCTGCATGCCGTCTACGGAGTTCTGATTGTGCAGAGGTCCGGCCTGCACTAAGCGGGCCAGGCACGGCGACCGCTGAGGGCACGTATCCCTTTAGTCCTCACTGGTGATGCCCGATCGCACAAAGTCCTGCATGAGGCGGGCGCGATGCGGATCGCTCCTCCAAGGAGCGGCACTGGATACGATAGAGCCCTGGTCAACACAGCGGTCACTCTCCACCGAAGCACCGCCCGGTGCCCGGCGGAGGAGTTAACAGAAAACAGGCCCCGGTCATTCCGGGGCCTGTTCGCGTCCCTCCCGGATGCGGCAAACTTCCACGCCTCGTAGTCTTTCGGTTGTGTCCATCATCCGCCGGCTTCTCCCACTCCTGGGCCTCCTGGCCCTCCTGGCGCCGGGCCTCGTGCCGCACGATGCCACCCGCGCCTACGAGGTGCAGACCATCGAAGTCAGCGAAGCCGGCTTCAACCCGCCGATCTGCCGCATGAACCGCGAGTTCGTCCGTTTCAAGAACGTCGGTAACGAGCCCCGTCGCATCATCATCCCGAGCCTCTTTCCCGAAGACCCGCCCTTTTTCGATACCGGCGTCCTGCAGCCCGGCGAAACGTCCAACGAATACAAGAGCGAAAACGGCGGCTCCACCGTCTTCGTCGACGCCTTCGACTCCTCCCTCAGGGGAACCGTCATCACCCCGGTCTTCGTCCCGAAGTGGGACGTCCAGTGCACCCCCGACCCCAACCTCCAGCCCCCCGTCCCTCTCTGTCGCAAGAGCGAGCATTGCCTCCGCCTCCCCGCCCTCTCCGCCGACAGGTAGCCGGCCCACTCGCAACTCGCAACTCAATACGCCACAATCCCGCCGTGCCTGGCTCGAAACTCGGAACTCGTCACTCGGACACCCCCACCCCCATCCCCCCGATGCTCGCCAAACTCACCCCGGAAATCCCCACGGGCGATGACTGGCTCTTCGAACCCAAGTGGGACGGCTTCCGCTGCATCGTCTTCTTCGATGGCGCCCGCCAGCCCTACCTCCAGTCGCGTGACCTCAAGCCCCTCGCTCGCTACTTCCCCGAACTCGTCGACGGACTCGCCGCCGCCCTCCCCGGCCCTGCCGTCCTCGACGGCGAAATCGTCATCATGGGCCCGAAAGGCCTCGACTTCGACGCCCTCCAAATGCGCATCCATCCCGCTGAGTCGCGCGTCCGCATGCTCGCCCGCGAGACCCCGGCTGCCTTCGTCGCCTTCGACATGCTCCGTGACGGCGCCGCCGACCTGCTCAAGACGCCCTTCGGCGAGCGCCGGTCACGTCTCGAACGATACTTCGCCGGCGTGAGGCCACCCGCCTATCTCACGCCCGCAACCACCGGCCGCGAACTCGCACTCGACTGGTTCGACCGCTTCGAGGGCGCCGGCTTCGACGGCGTTATCGCCAAGAAGCTCTCCGACACTTACCAGCCCGGCAAGCGCGCAATGGCCAAGATCAAACACCTGCGCACGGCGGACTGCGTCGTTGGCGGCTTTCGCTGGAACCGCGGCGAGGAGGGCAAGTCCGTGGGCTCGCTCCTCCTCGGCCTCTATAGCGATGACGGCATTTTCCACCACGTCGGCCACACATCGAGCTTCAGCACACAGGAAAAGCGCGACCTGGTGGCCGGCCTTGCGCCCTACGTCTCCCAGGACGAGGGCCAGTCGTTCGGC
The DNA here is from genome assembly GCA_963169135.1 of Chloroflexota bacterium. GTDB lineage: Bacteria > Chloroflexota > Dehalococcoidia > Tepidiformales > Tepidiformaceae > Amarobacter. The sequence goes on along the minus strand of CAUJEQ010000063.1, from coordinate 7,480 downwards.
CAGGGCCGCACCCCCGGAACCCCCAGCCGCTGGACTGGCGGCAAGGACCTCTCCTGGGTGCGCCTCCGCCCGGAACTCGTTTGCGAGGTCGCCTTCGACTACCTCCAGGGCAACCGCTTCCGCCATGCCGCGACATTCAAACGCTGGCGCACCGACAAGCCCCCGCAGGCCTGCGGCTTCGACCAGTTCGAGGCCGCCGTGCCCTACGAACTCCAGCGAGTCTTCGGCGCCGGCTGACGACTCGCTCGGTCACTCCGCCGTGAACCCCACCATTGACACCCCACCCCGAGATGCCCCATCTTGCTCGCCAACAACAGGGGCGGTGGCGCCCGGAAGGAGCCGCATGATGACTGTGCACACCACCACCACCGCATCCGCGCGCCCTTGCGGAGCCGCCGCCTAAGACATCCACCGTCCCGTTCCGATGGTTGTGCGGCCGCCGCGATGGCGGCCTTCTTCATGCCCACGGCATGGCCACGCCACGGAGCTCGCTGTTGTCCCCCCTTTCCGAAGAGAACGCCTCCACGCGGTTCAGTAACCGCGAATCTGATGCTGCCGACATGCGCGCCATCCAGGAGTTCCTGGACGAAGCCATGATCACCGAGGTCCTCAACGTCGTGAAAAGCGGCAAAGAGGCCACCGTCTATCGCTGTCGCGCCCACCCCTCGCTTGGCGTGCCCTACGCGGCTGCCAAGTGCTACCACTCCGCCTTCCACCGCTCGTTCCAGCGCGGCGCCATCTATGAAGAGGGCCGCGTCATCGGCAAGGGCCAGGTCGAGCGCGCCATCAAAGGCCGCACCGATTTCGGCCGCGAAGCCCAGCTCGCCCTCTGGGTCGACCACGAGTTCGAGGTGCTCAGCACCCTCCACTACGCCGGCGCGGATGTCCCCGAGCCCTTCGCCTGCACCGATACCGCCATCCTTATGGAGCTCCTCGGCGACGAACGTGGCGCAGCCGACCAGCTCCAGTTCGCGCCAGTCAGCCCTTCAGACGCAGATGACCTGCTCGACCGCATCCTCTGGAACGTCGAACTCTTCATACGCGAAAACGTCGTCCACGCCGACCTCTCCGCCTTCAACATCCTCTATGCTTCCGGCAAGCTCACCATCATCGACTTCCCCCAGGCAGTCGACCCCCGCACCAACCCATCCGCTCCGAGGCTCCTCGAACGCGACCTCCGGAACGTCCTCAGGTACTTCGCCCGCCACAACGTCGGCCTCGACGAGGACCCGGCGACGATGGCCCGCAAGCTCTGGGGTCTCTGGAAGTTTGGAGACCTGTGACACGGCAGCATGGGCCGCCTATCCCGTACGATGCGGCCCATGCACTACCTGCTCTTCTATGACTACGTGGCCGACGTGCTCACCAGGCGCGACCCGCTCCGCCCGGCCCACCTTGACCTTGCGCGCGGCTTCAGCGCTGACCGCAAGCTGAAGCTGGCCGGCGCCTACACCGATCCTGTCGATGGCGCCCTCTTCGTCTTCACCTCGCGTGAGGCCGCGGAGGAGTTCGTCTCCCGCGATCCCTACGTCGCGAACGGCCTCGTCACCGCCCACCGCATCCGGGAGTGGAACGTCGTCATCGGCGCCTGACGAACTCTGAACGCCTCATTCTTCAGAAGCCCTTGGCGCTCCCCTTGGCGCTCTTCGTGTCTTGGCGGCTGCTCCCTCCTTCCTCGCCTTGCTCGGCTGCACTCGCCGGGGCTCGTCCGGCGCCTTCGGGTAGTGCGGTGGATACGGCGCATCGCCCTGGCCGGCTGCCTCCTGCTGCTTCGCAAGCTCCAGCAGCGGCTCCAGCGAAAACGCCCGGTCGTCGATCCCCGCCCCGGGGTCGCCCCGCTCAGCGAACCTCCGTGGCACGTTCGCAATCGTGAAGTCGGCCAGCTCCACCGTCGCCACCTCATCCCACTCCAGCGGCGTCGAGACTTGCGCCTTCGGCGTCGGACGGACCGAATACGCCGAAGCCACCGTCCGGTCGCGCGCGTTCTGGTTGTAGTCGATGAACACCCCGTGCCGTTCTTCCTTCCACCACTTCGTGGTTGCAAGTTCAGGCACGCGCCGCTCGCATTCCCGCCCGAACGCCAGCGCACAGCGCCGCACCTCCGTGAACGTCCAGCGGGGCTCGATCCGCACGTTGATGTGGATGCCACGGCTGCCTGAGGTCTTCGGGTAGCCGGTGTAGCCGAAGTCGGCCAGCACCTCGCGGCACACCAGCGCCAGTTCCCGCACCATCCCGAAGTCAGCCTCCGGCGTCGGGTCCAGGTCGATCCGCAGCTCGTCCGGGTGATCGACATCGTTCGCCCGCACCGCCCACGGGTTCAGGTCCACGCACCCCAGGTTGATCACCCATGCCAGGTCCGCCGCATCGTCGATCACGCACAGGTCGGCCGAACGGCCGCTCGGGAACGTCACATGAGCCTTCTCGATCCCGGCCGGAAGGTTCGCTGGCGCGCGCTTCTGGAAGAACGGCTCTTCCTCCACCCCATTCACGAACCGCTTGAGCACCATCGGGCGGTTCATCACGCCGAGCAGCGCCCCATCGGCCACGGAGAGGTAGTAGTTCACCAGGTCGAGCTTTGTGTAGCCGGCTTTCGGGAAGAACACCTTCTCCGGGTTGGTGATCGTCACCTCCCGGCCCGCCACCTCGATCGCAATCGATCGGTCAGCCATCCCGAAAGTCTACTCGACCAGATCCATCTCCGAAGGACGCGAAAAGACGCAGAGACTCTCCATTCGGGCCTCGGCGCCTCCGCGCGTAACTGCGAATTGGGTTCGACTTATGCGACGGCAGCCGGGAAGCTGGTCTCCATCTTCGCGGCGATGTCGAAGTATTCCTGGAACGTCTGGTTGAACCGGTAGAAGGCGTCGCGCCGGTGATAGTCCTTGCCCCGCGCGAACTCTTCCGAGCTCCGCAGGTCCAGGGAGTTCAGCGTGTATTCGTGCGTCGCGCGCCCGTGCGCCTTAATGTCGTCGAGCATCGCTTTCCACGCGTCCAGCGACTGGACGAGCACGAAGTCCAACTCGTCCGCGCGCCGGGCATCGATTTCCTTCACGTCGCTTATTTCGAACGCCTCGAAGTCGATCTCGTAGTACTTGTTGTCGACCTGCACCCCCATTTCGGAGTCGCAGGTGCCGAGCCGCTTGAAACTATCAGATTTGTTCAGCAGATCGGCAGCAGTCTTGAACCATTCAACGGATGGAAACTCAGGCATTGGGCACCTCCATGAGTAACGAACGCGACGGCACGCCCGGATTCCGGGCGCCGCTTCGTGCCGGGGAGTCTACCGCACGGTCGAACCGTTGTCAGTCCGGCATCGGTTGTCCGGAATACGCCGCGGCAAGTGCTCGACGCGTATAGCGGAGCCCGCCACAATCTGCACACCCCGGAAGCCGGAGCATTCAAATGTCCACAATCGAAACCGCCCTCGGCCCGATCGACGCCGCCCGCCTCGGTGTCGTCCTCAGCCACGAGCACGTCCTCGTCAGCATGGGCGAGGACAATCACCACTACCCCTGGCGCTATGACTGGGACGCCACCCGCCTGAACGCCATCCGCGAACTCACTGAGGCCAGGCAGGGCGGTATCGACACCGTCATCGACCTCACCACTCCCGACCTCGGCCGTGATGTCGAGTTCGTCCGTGACGTCTCCCGCGCCTCCGGCCTGAACGTCGTCGTCGCCACCGGCATCTGGCGCGATATCCCCCGCTCCTTCTGGACGCGCGACATCGACGAAATCGCCGATATCTTCGTCCGCGAGATCGAGGTTGGCATCGGCGATTCCGGCATCAAGGCCGGCTGCATCAAGGTGGCCAACGACATAGGCGGCGTCTCTCCCGAAGGTGAACGCATCCTCCGCGGCGCAGCCCGCGCCCTCAAGCGCACCGGTTGCCCCATCAGTACCCATCACTGGGCACCCGAAGAGGTCGGCCGCCGCCAGGTTGAAGTCTTCCAGGACGAGGGCGCACCGATGGACCGCATCGCCATCGGCCACAGCGCCGACACCACCGACATCGCCTACCTCGAAGAACTCCTGAAGACCGGGGTGTACCTCTCCATGGACCGCTACCCCGGTGCCGCTGGCCGCCCCAACTGGGAACAGCGCAACGCCACCGTGAAGGCGCTCATCGACAAGGGCTGGGCCGAGAGGCTCATGCTCGGGCACGACTACGCACCCATGGCGGTCGTCCGCGGCGAGCAGGCCCCCGCCAGCAGCGGCCCAACCCGCTACCTCTTCGTCAGCACCGTCGCCGTGCCGGCCCTTATGGCGCAGGGGGTCCCCCAGGAGACCGTCGACCTCATGATGCGCGAGGTCCCGCGCCGCTTCCTGACCGGGAGTTGAGCAAAGCCGGCTCCAGGCGGTGACGGTTGTCTGAGATTCCCTGGCGCAAATATCCTCGACGCGCCCCTCACGAATCGCCACAATCACACCGCCCCGGCCGGCCCCGTTCCCGGCGATGCCCACGGCCTCGTTCGAATCGAGCGAAAACGCGGGCATCGTTGTGGACGCCGGCTCGGCCCGCGGGCGCGAACAGAGCATCCGGGAATGCGGATGCATCAAACCGACACTTGCGAGAACTGCGCGTCACCATGGAAACACACAATCCCGAATGGACCGCCACCCTCATCCGCCTCCTCGCCCTGGCTTCGCGCCTGGAGGACGAAGGTCACTACAACCTGGCAAAGCTGGCGCGGGCGGCGGTTGATGCCCTGGGCCGGCGCGCTGCCTATAAGGCCGTGGCCGCGGCCGAAACGCGGGACCTCGCCGAAGAGATCGAGCAGGTCTCGGAGGCAGTGTCACGCCTCGGGCTGGGCGAACAACTGCCAGCTGCATTGCGGCGCGGCGCCAACGCCCTGGCCGAGAGCCGCATCCCATCTATCAGCGAGACGCCTCACCCGTATGTCTGCCGCACGTGCGGTCACCTGGTCATAGGACCGGTGGAGGCGAAGTGCCCCACCTGCGGAGCATGGCCGGACACGTTCCAGTGGTTTGCACCGAACTATTGGCTGGAGGCGCTTGATCCCGTGGCGGCACAGGAGACGCTCCGCCGGACACCGCTACAGGTGGCCGCCCTTCTTGACGGGCTACCCGAAGGGTCGATGACCCGGGACCCCGGGGATGGCGGCTGGGCGCTCCGGAACGTCGTCCAGCATCTGCGCGATGCTCAGGAGGTGCTGCACTATCGCCTCGAGTTGTTTGCCGGGGAAGAGCATCCGCTCCTGGCATCCAAAGCGGTTTGGACCTGGGCGACGCAGGAAGAGGGGCGGCCGCCGACTACGCGAGAAGTCTTCGATGACTACCGGTCCACCCGCGCCGGGATCCTGGCCAGGCTTGAGGCGCTTCCCATCGCCGAATGGTGGCGCACCGGCTTCCACGAGGAATTCGGCGAGGTGTCCATCAAGCAGCAAGTCAGCTATTTCGCCTCGCACGAGCTCACCCACCTGCCCCAGATAGAGTCGCTACGCAATCAACTGGCAGTTGAGGAATAGCGTGGCCAGCCGCCCGCCAGGCGGCACGACATCGTGCCAGGCGTCGTTCAAGCTCGCACGCCCGAGGCCTCCATCGACCTCATGATGCGCGCAGCGCCCGCCCGTTCCTCGTTGGGGAATTGGGCCGGCGGTTACTCCGGCGCTTCCTCCCGCACAATGCGCACGACCCGCGAGAGCGTCTCGAGGCGCTCGTCCAGGTTGGCCCCTTCCGGCTGCACGCGGATGGTGTTCACGCCTGCGTCGCGGTGCACGCGGATCCGCTGCCGGATCATCTGCTCGGTGCCGAGCAGGTTGGTCTGCAACACCATCTCGTCCGGCACGAGCGCCGCGGCCTCGTCGCGCTTCCCGTCGAGCCAGAGCTTCTGGACCGCGACCGCCTCGTCCGCGTACCCGGCCCGCCGGTAGGCAGCGTTGTAGAAGTTGTGCTGGCGCGAGCCCATCGCACCGAGCGTGAATGCCAGCCCTGGCTTCCGGGGCGGAATGATGCGCTCCAGGTCGTCCGAGAACTGGACGACGCCCCCGGCAGCCTGGATGTCGATGTCCTCCAGGCTGCGCCCCGCCCGCTCCGCGCCCCTGCGCATGTGGTCGAAGAAGACATCCGCGTGTTCCGGCATGAACGACGTGCCGATCCACCCGTCCGCGATCTCGCCGGTCAGTTCGAGCGACTTCGGGCTGAGTGTCGCCAGGTAGATGGGGATCTGCATCGGAGGCGCCGAGCTCTTGAGCGCCTTGCCTTCGCCGCCCGGCAGCGGAAGCTCGTAGTACTCGCCCTTGTAGGCGACCCGCTCGCCGCGCGTCACCATCCTCACGATGTTCACAGCGTCGCGGATGCGCGGCAGCGTTTTCGCGAACCGCACCCCGTGCCAGCCCTCCACCACCTGTGGCCCGCTTGCACCCAGTCCCAGCGTGAACCGCCCGTTCGACAGCGAGTTCAGGGTCATCGCCGTCATCCCCAGCATGGCCGGGGAGCGGGACCCGAGCTGCATGATGCCCGTGCCCAGCCGGATCTTCTCCGTCTTCCCGGCGAGGTAGCCGATGGGCGTCGCCGCGTCGAACCCCCACGTCTCCGCGGTCCAGCAGAAGTCCACGCCGAGCTTTTCCGCCTCCTGCACGAATGTTGCTGCCCGTGCCCAGTCGGGGCCGCCACCGAAACCAATCGCAACGCGCATTGCTGTCCTCCGTGGCCGCGAGTTTACCGGCTTGTCGCGCGCGCCACAGCCGTCACCGCCCCCCTGCTCGACGCCGTCGTCCGCGTAAGGGGCCATCCGGCCGGCGGCCGATCAACCTTCGGGCGCGATGATCGGTGGGTAGTAGTGCCGGTCTCCGAGTGCCGTGACCGCCGCCCAGTACTCTTGTCCCATCGACTTTCCCTGCTGTTCCAGGTCCAGGGCCTGGCGCCGGTATTCCCAGCTCTCAGGGTGGAGTCTCACAGCCTCGGCGAAGTGCGCCTGAGCGCGGTTGAGGTGCCCCAGCTCCCAGAGGTGCTCGCCAAGCCGGAAGTGGGCCCGTGCGAGTTCATGCTCCTCGCTGGGCCGGGCGAGCCGGACCCGGACGACCGCTTCGTCGAGCGCCCATGGCGACTTATCGCCGTGCCGAGCCCAGTCGCGAATCCCATCCAGGTACCGCTGCCGCTCGCTTCGCAGGACCTGCAGGTCTTCCGGCGCGAGTCGCCCCGTCGCCGGGTCCATCTTCCGGAACGCGTCGTTCGAACCCGCCGGCTCCGCGGGCCGAACGATCCGCCCTTCTTCGTTGATCCAGACGGCTGTCGGCACGTTCACCATCCCGAACAGTTCGGCCACCATGTGCTGCCGATCGACGAGGCACGGGTAGGTCGGGTTTGCGGCCTCGATGTACGGCAGGGCTGCATCGACGCCGCGCGACTCGAGCGCCACTGCCACGATTGTGAGGTTGGTATCGGCCAACTCTTCGGTCAGCGCCTGCCACACGGGCAGGTCATGCCGGCATCCTCACCACGAGGCCCACGACGCGAG